>PUMO01000179.1 GCA_003551405.1 Mollicutes bacterium
GTGGGTGGGTGGGTGTGGGTGTGCGCGCGCGCGTGTGTGTGTGTATGTGTGTGTGTGTGTGTGTCTGCGTGTGTGTGTGTGTGCACCCGTGCAAAGGAGAGGTCACAATCAGCCCCTCACTGGTCCACGCAGGTCCGCTTCTGACTGGGTGAAGTGGCTGTGGAAGCACAAGGGGTGTGTGCAGATGCTGCGGGATGAGGCCCAGCGGCGGGCAAAGCTGAAGGCTGAGCAGGGTGAGACGCACCATACACGCGTATGAAGCACGTGTGCTGTCATTGTAAATGCTCCAGCACTTGGCAGCATTCATAAGCATAACACACACCACACTCCCTCCTCTCAAACGTGGCCATGTGCAGGAACTCAGAATGTCTTGCAGGATGTGTTTGATGGGCAGGCATTCAAGGACTTGCAGGGATCAGCACGTGCAGACTCTACTGACTTCACTCTGTACGTCCAGTTATCCACAGACCCATTCCAGCCGTTCAAGGACAACTCAGGATACTCATTCACCCCCTTTGTCCTAGTGCTGATGAATGCTCCGCCCAAGTTGCGTTGGGAGCATGGCTTCTGCACAACCCTCGCCCTCGTGCCCGGGAGGAGGGAGCAAGAACAGCCCAAGGTGTGAAGCAGCTGCCTTTGGAGGGACCTGCTTACTTGCTTGCTTGCTTTCTTTGCCTATAGGCATGTCAGTCTGCCTGCCTGCCAAGTCCTCCCCCCACCCACACTCTTTGCTGCCCAGGTGTGCTCAGACTCTGTGTTGGAGCTGATTGTGGATGAGCTCCTGTACCTACAGCTTCATGGTGTGGATGTGGATGATCCGGTGACAGGGTTGAGAGAAACTATCAAGGTGCAGCTGACGTTCCCTGTTTCTGACTTCCCTGGCATGAGGGCCCTCCTTGGCAAACACATCAAGCTGCACCCCTCGCGCCACGCCTGCCCGCGCACCTGGCACTCTGGCACTCACGTGCACCAAGTCAAGTGCTTCTACCACAACCACTCAAAGTGAGCTGGCTGGTGGAGGTCAACAGCAGCATGCGCAGCCTGTGCCACGGCTGGCGTGGGTTGCTCAGTTGCCCTGCCATCTGGATGGCCACCCAACAATCTTGCACTCTGCCTGCAACCCATTCACTGGTGGCCACCCTCTCACCAGGTACTTGCTGGACTGCCACCCATACGCAACACGCCTGCGCCAGCAGTTCACGGACGGGGATGCATCAGTGCCCAGGTAGGTGTGCGCAGGGTTGCTCAGAGGCAAAAGCATTGGTGCCATCTGCTGGCAAGCGTACAGACGCGTCTGGAGCGCTCCTGCAACTCTTTGTATGCCACAACTGCTTGCATTGACATAACCATTTACTCCCAACGCAACGCTCTCCCACCTCATCAGGTACCGCTCCTTCCCCGAAATCGCCCTGGGTGCTGATGCCCCCTTGGGTGGCGTGAGCCTTGCCACCCACCCACAGCTGTACCCACCGCCTTACCAGGTGAACACGGCCCATGTTGGGCAGTGCTGGATGCATGGCTTCAACCGTCCAGCTCAGGTCCTGCCCTTTGACACGGTGGTGGGGGCGGGCGCAGGCGTGGGTGCTAACCAGGGTGGGGGAGAGGGGGCGGGTGGTGTTGACCAGGGTCTGGGGTTGGGCAACGCAGGCCAAGGGGAGGAGGGGGCAAATGGGCTGGGGGGTATGAGCCACCATGATGCTGCTGACAAAGTGAGGGGGGGCGTTGAGAGCCACGCAGAAGGGGTGTCAGAGCTACTGAGGTTGGGGGTGGGGAAGGAGGGGGGGGTGCCGTGGCACAAGTTTATAAACGTGGACGGAATGCACTGCATCGGCGGCTGTGTGAAGGACATTGTGGGGTACTTGACGGGGTACAAATGGGAAGAGAAGGAGGGGGGTGTGTGCAAGCCACGTGAGCAGGAGGAGGAGGCTGAGCAGAGGGCAGTTGACAATGGGGGGGTGCGCCGGTTCAAACCTGGGCAATTGGGCGCGGTGAGTAGGCCTGCCTGCCTTCCTCCCTTCCCATCACTTGTGCCACACACGCGCACACACACACACACACACACGCACACACACACACACACAGGGGGGCCCTGCCAAGTTGACACCTCAGGGGCTGAAGGCATTCAAGGATGCCCTCCTTTCTATTGCAAATGGCTATGGCAAGGATCATGGTGACGTACGACGGCTGCGGACACTGCTCGACGGGGGCACCACTGCCTCCAAGACCCACACCTACTTCCTGCTTGCTGGTCCAATTGGGCTGTACGCACTGAAATGTGCTCAGGATCACCTCTCTCCCACCGTTTTTGACGCGTTCGTGCGCCTGCTCCAGGCCATGCACCTACTCTGGAGCAAAGAGCACCACGTTGAGTCGGTTCCCACGCTGAAAGCTTTTGTCCTCGAGGCTGTTGCTGCGGTGGAGCTGTACCTCCCAATCTGGTTTCGTGACATTAAGCTCCACCTGCTCACGCAGCTTCCGGACTGCATCGCTTGGTGGGGTGAGTGCCTTCCCAGCAGGATGCTTCCTTGAGCGCGCACACGCGCGCGCGCACACACACACACACATACACACGCGCACACACACACACACACACACACACACACACACACACACACACACACACACACACACA
>PUMO01000134.1 GCA_003551405.1 Mollicutes bacterium
TGTGCACTGCCCTTGGCCGAGTCCATCAGCACCGTTAAGAAAATGCCGGGATAATGGCTCTTAAGATAGGCCATCCAGTATGCAATTAAACCATATGCCACCGAATGAGACTTATTAAAGCCATAATCCGCAAACTTGACAATATAATCATAAATTTCATTGGCTTTCTCTTTAGATTTACCTTGCTTTAATGCATTGTTAATAAAGTTCTTCCGCTCAGCATTTAAAATATCACGGTCTTTTTTTGAAACCGCACGCCTAAGTATATCCGCTTCATTTAAAGAATAACCGGCAAATGTTGTCGCAATGGCCATAATTTGTTCTTGATAAAGAACAATGCCGTGTGTACTTTTTAAAATGTCACTGATTTCCCTAGCGATCGGGTCAAAAGATTGTTGGCTCCGGCGACGTTTTAAAAACTGGGGAATGCTTTCCATCGGTCCTGGACGATAAAGTGCCAGTGCTACGGCTATATCATCAAAGGATTGTATCTGAAGCTCCTTGATTAAACGACGCATGCCGCTTGACTCCAGCTGAAAAAGTCCAGTCGTGCTTTTTTCCCTTAAAAACCGGAAAGTCTTTTGATCATCCAACGGAAGTTTTTCTACATCAATCTGTTGGTTATGTTTGGCATCAATGCGTGCAATGACGGATTCAATCAACGAGAGGTTTCTAAGACCAAGCACATCCATCTTTAAAAGGCCCATGGCCTCCAAATCTTTTTGTTCATATTGTGTTTGATATAAAGTGTTGAGGCCAACTTGTAAGGCGGTGTGTTCAATTAGAGGTTCTTGAGAAATCATCACACCCGCAGCATGGGTCGAAACATGCCTGGGCAACCCTTCTATTTTTTTTGCAGCATTAAGCCATTTCCCAATGTTCACATCTGTTTGTGCACGGTTTTGAACATCAGCGTCATTATAAAGCATGGCTTCAATGGAGTCATATTTTTCAATTTGTTTTGCAAATTGTTCAATGCGCTTTTGCTCAATATTTAAAACGCGCGCACTGTCACGCAGTGCACTTTTCTTAAGAAAGGTACCAAACGTACATATCAGCGCAACATATTCCTGACCATAGCGGGATTTTAGATAGCGAACGACTTGATCGCGCTTATCATCAGGAAAATCAATGTCAATATCTGGCATGGTTTGGCGGGCCGCATTCAAAAACCGTTCAAACAACAATCCATGTTCAATCGGATCAATCGCTGTTATGCCTAATGCATAAGCGACCAGACTCCCAGGCGCACTCCCTCGCCCAGGCCCCACAAGCATCCCCTCTTGCTTAGCAAATTTTACAATATCCCAAACGATTAAAAAGTAATCATCAAAACCAAGTTCATGAATGGTTTTCAGTTCCTTCTCCAAACGTACCAAGTAATCGCCAGTATTTTTAAATGGCTTATTTAAGCGTTTTTCCAGTCCTTTAATTGCCAAAGCCCTTAAATATCGAGCACTGCTGGTTTGCTTTGGTGTATCATATTTAGGGAGTGTCGCTTTGTCTATTTCAAAGTTAAGACCATGCGCATCAAAAAAGGATGATGTCCCATTTTGAAGTGAAGTCATCAAAGATTGTGCGTCTTTTTGTTTATTGACGGAAAGAATGTCACAAAGCACGTCATATACCACTGAATCATCATCTTCAAGATATCTAGCAGCATTAATGGAAATACTTGGTGCATTTTCATAAGCTATGCCATGGTCCATATAGACTTGAATCCCCAACGCTTTTATATCTTCGATCACGGGATTTACACTATTTGCGTTCTGCGAAACAAACAAGTCACCACTTATATGATCGTGTTGCTTAAACAGCACACTTAAGCCATTTCCATGTGCTTTAAGTGTGGCATAAGTGATACTGCCCGAGACACTTTGGATACTCGCGATCTTCAAGAGGTTTTTGTATCCGTCCTTATTTTGCGCATAAAGAACCAAAGGAAATTTGGTGTCTTCAAGCACTGCATATTCTATTTGCAGGCCAAGCACCGGTATAAATCCTTCATTTTGAGCACGGGTTAAGAACTTATATGCGGCATGCATGGTTTTGTCGGTTAACGCAACATGCGACAATTTGTGTTTATGTGCAAACGAAAATAAAGCATCCAACGTTATGTTGGACCCAGCAAAAGAATAAACACTTTCCACAATAACCGGCAAATGCATAGAATCCCTCTCAATCTGCATTAATTATAACATAGCGCTTAAAAAAATAACTCGCACGATGGCGAGTTATTTACGAATTTTATAAACCATGAATCCAAGGGCAACCGCCACAATACTTCCTAGGGCGATGCTTCTTTCCATGGTAAACAGGCTGGCTTCCTGGATAGATTCCATCGCCACCGTGAAGGCGTAGGTTTCAGTGTAACCATTCGCACCTTCTATGGTTAGAAGATATTCTCCGCATTCATCAACGGTAATCCCTGAATTAATGCGGTGATTATCCAAATACCCTTCACCGTTAAATGTCAGTGTTCTCTCACTTTGGTAATGGCCACCATCCTGAACACCAGTTAAGTTGCTTTTAAGTGTGAAATCAACAGTCTTTTCATAACCTCCCACGCCTTCCACTCTTAACGTGTGATGCCCAATCTCATCAATCGTTTGTTCATTGATATAAAGTGAA
>PUMO01000142.1 GCA_003551405.1 Mollicutes bacterium
CGTCCATCAAACGGCGTGCATCATCGGATATGTTACCTACAGCATAGGTCCACGCTGAATCGCCGTGATATCCCTTATAGTTGGCGCCGATGTCGACTTTGAAAATGTCCCCGTCTTTAAGAATTCGTTCCTTGGCGGGGATGCCGTGAACAACTTCTTCGTTGATTGACGTACACGCACTACCCGGAAACCCGCCATATCCTTTGAATGATGGCGTTGCGCCAGCATCACGGACAACTTTATCAACAATGGCGTCGATCTCCTGTGTGGAAATCCCTGGTTTTACTGTGGCTTTCACAGCTTGGTGGGCTTTGGCCACAATCTGTCCTGCAGTTGTCATCAAGTCAACTTCACGTGAGCTTTTTCTAGTAATCATGTGACATCCCTCAAGGCTTTATTGATGTCTCGGTAGACCGCATCAAATGATTGCATGCCGTTGATGTTAATAAGCATCCCGCGGCCTTTGTAGTAATCAATAATTGGTTTGGTTTTTTCTTCATAAATGCGCAGACGGTTTCGTACACTGTCGAGCTTGTCATCTTCTCTTTGATAAAGTTCACCGCCGCACTGGTCACATGTCCCTTGTGTTTTTGGGGGTTGATAGCGGACATGATAGGTATATCCGCAGTTTTTACACACGCGACGGCCGACCATGCGTTCCAAAATAATGTCTTTGTCTACAACAATATTCACAACAGCATCTAATCGGGAGTTCATCTCTTTAAGCATATTATCGAGTGCCTTGGCTTGGGAAACAGTACGGGGATAGCCATCGAGTAGAAAGTCTTGATTGTCGCCTTCTTCAAAGAGTCGGCGGCGCACGATTTCATTGGTGATTTCATCGCTGACCAAGTTTCCGTCATTGATGAATTCCATCGCTTTTTTACCAAGTTCCTCACCACGATTGGCCGATTGACGAAACATTTCACCGGTTGAGATATTTGTCAATTGGTAGTCTTTAACAAGACGTCTTGCCTGACTACCCTTTCCTGCTCCCGGTGGTCCCATGACTAGAAGTTTCATGTGTTCTCCTCCTTAGCGAATAAACCCGGAATAAGTTTTCCCTTGAACATCGGTCTTGATTTGTTTGGTGGTTTCAATTGCAACACCAACAACGATCAATAATGAGGTTCCGCCGATTTGAATGTAAGGTGGAAGGCCGAATATCGCGCCAACGAAAATAGGAATTGATGCGACAACAAGCAAGTATAATGCACCAACAACTGTGATTTTAAATAATAGTTTTGATATGTAGTTTTCTGTTTCAACACCGGGACGAACACCAGGGATGAACGCGTTTTGCTTTTGAAGGTTGTTTGAAATTTTTTCTGGATTGATTTGTACGAATGAATAAAAGAATGTAAAAACAACAATCAACGTCGCATAAACGAGATAACCAAGTGGTCTTTGATAGTTGAACATTTCAGTGAGCCACACACCAATGGTTGATTCTTGAATGCCAGGAATAAAGCTGAGCATTGTTTGGGGCAGGGACAAGATGGTTACCGCAAAAATGACGGGAATAACACCGGCTGAGTTGATTTTAAGCGGAATATTTGAGCCACTTTGTCCTTTGAATTTTGAACTGCTGGGTCGGTTTGAATATTGAACAGGAATCTTACGGTTTGCTGATTGCATGAACACGACACCAACAAGGATGGCAATGTACATGATGACAACAGTTCCGAATATCGCATAAGATGCCAAATCAGCATCCGCTGCGGTCACATATTCCTGTGTAAGCGAGGTGAACATGCCGGGAAGTCCTGCGATAATCCCTGCAACAATGATCATTGAGGTTCCGTTTCCAATCCCTTTTAAGGTGATTTGATCGGCCAACCAAAGCAAGAACGCTGTCCCTGCGGTAATGATCAAGGCAAGATATGTGTAAGTAAGGAATGTCGGTTCAACCCCAACATCGAAGATGGCATCGCCAGTTAAGGCAAAGCCGTACGTCATACCAAGTGCTTGAATGAATGCAAGGCCCAGTGCCAAGTAACGTGTTGTCTGGTTGATTTTCTGTTTTCCGGTCTGTCCTTCTTGTGACCATTCCTTCAAAATAGGAACAATGTCCATTTGAAGCAAGTTTATAACAATCGATGCGGTAATGTATGGGCCGATTCCAAGTGCAATAATCGAATAGTTTGATAACGCACTCCCTGTAAAGGCATCCATTATTCCAAAGAATCCCGCTTCACCAAAGCGTTCCTCGAAAACGCCTGTGATGACTTCAGGGTTAATCAGTGGTACATGAATAAAGGTTGCGAACCGGTAAATCAAAAATACCAATAAGGTGAAAAGAATTTTCATCATGAGGCTTTTGTTTTTTAATACCGCCTTGATTGTATCCATCAAATCACCTCAGTAGTTCCACCAGCAGCCTTGATTTTTTCTTCGGCTGATGCCGTGAATTTATTTGCCTTGACGGTAAGCTTTTTTTCAAGCTTGCCTTCACCAAGTACTTTAAGCCCATCATTTAGCTTACGGACTACACGGTCATTAATTAAGAGTTCAGGCGTGATAATGGTGTTATCGTCATATGCGTTTAAACGTTCAATGTTCACTGTCGCGTAGGTTTTGCGATTTGGGTTGGTGAACCCTGTTTTTCTTAAACGTTTATATAGTGGTGTTTGGCCACCCTCAAAATCTGGACGCAAACTTCCACCACTACGCGCCTTTTGTCCTTTGTGTCCGCGTCCGGCAGTCTTGCCGTTTCCGCTGGACATTCCGCGTCCAACACGCTTGCGGGTCTTTTTGGCACCAGGTGTAGGTTTAAGTTCGTGCAAGTTCATACTGAGTACCTCCTATTTTTCAACAACATCCACTAAATGCGCAATGGTTCTAACCATGCCTCTAGTGGTTTCAGTATCTTTGCGCTCAACGGTTTGGTTGCGTTTTTTAAGACCAAGTGCTTGAGCGGTTTTGCGTTGTTTTGGTGTGCTCGTAATCAGACTCTTTTTAAGTGTAATTGATAATGTTTTCATTATGACAAAATCTCCTTAGCGGTTTTACCGCGTGTCCGCGCAACTTGTTCTGCACTGCGAAGATTTTCAATCGCGTTGAATGTTGCGCGAATAATGTTGATTGGAGAATCTGAGCCTAATGATTTTGAAAGAATGTCCGCCACACCTGCGGCTTCTACAACAGCACGGATTGGTCCGCCAGCGATAACACCGGAACCTTCCGCTGCGGGTTTGAGATAAACGCGTCCGCCGTCATGGCGACCGGTAATCTCATGAGGAATTGTCTTGCCATACATTGGAATTTTGACAAAGTTTTTCTTTGCTTCTTCTATCGCTTTCTTGATTGCGTCTGGAACTTCCTGGGCTTTACCGGTTCCAAAACCGACTTGTCCTTTTTGATCTCCGACAACAACCAGCGCGCTAAAACGGAAACGACGTCCACCTTTGACAACCTTTGTCACTCGGGCAATGTCGACCACGCGCTCTTCATAAATGTTTTCTTCTTTTTTCTTACGTTTTTTACGATTACGTTGCATTGGCTTACCTCCTTATTAGAATTCTAATCCTGCACTGCGGGCAGCGTCAGCTAATGCTTTGATACGACCGTGATATTTGTAGCCGCCGCGGTCAAATACGACTTTTGAAATGTCTTTTTCTTGTGCACGTTTTGCAACGGTTTCACCAACAAATGTTGCGCCTTCTTTATTGGACTGATTTTCTTGGTTTGATTCTTTTTCCAATGTTGATGCGGCAACTAGCGTTTCACCATTTACATCATCAATGATTTGCGCGTACATATGTTTGTTGGAGCGAAAAACATTGAGACGTGGACGCACTGGCGTACCGACTAATGTGTTGCGCGCACGCAAATGACGTTTTTTACGCATTGCATTTCGTGAAAGTTTATTTATCATTTTTCGTCACTCCTAACTACTATTTAGCAGTTTTTCCTTCTTTACGACGTACTTGTTCGTCGATGTAGCGGATTCCTTTGCCCAAATAAGGCTCTGGAGCGCGTACAGCACGTACGTTAGCAGCGAATTCTCCAACAAGCTGCTTGTCAATACCTGAGATTGAAATGTCTGTGTTTTTAACCACTTCGACATTTAATCCCTCAGGAATATCAAGTTCTACGGGATTTGAATAGCCCGCGTTTAAGACAAGTTTATTGCCTTTCATTTGTGCACGATAACCGACGCCAACCATTTTCAGTTGTTTGGTGAAACCTTCAGAGACACCGCGAACCAAATTAACAAGGATTGAACGGGTAGTGCCGTGCAACATGCGTTGTTGTTTTGTGTCATTAAGTCTTTGAACGTAAAGCGCGTCTTCTTCGCTTACAATGCTCATGGATTCATGAGCTGTCATCGAAAGTGTGCCTTTGGGGCCTTTAACCGTGATTTCGTTTCCGTCGATCTCAACAGTGACGCCCTGAGGCAGTTCGATGGGTTTATTTCCAGTACGACTCATCGTTTGTACCTCCTTTATTTGATTACCATACGTATGCCAAGATTTCGCCGCCAATGTTTTGTTTGCGGGCTTCTCGGTCGGTTAAGATGCCTTTTGATGTTGAAATAACAGCGATACCAAGTCCATTAAGAACTTTAGGAATTTCACCGCTTTTAGCATATACTTTCAAACCGGGCTTCGAAATGCGTTTGAGGCCTTTGACAACACGTTCATTTTGAACGTAGCGCAAGGTAACGCGCAATTTGTCGACCGGTTTAGCTCTTACATAATCTACTCTTGCAACATATCCTTCATCACGTAATAGCTCAAGCACCTGGCGCTTCAGCTTTGACGCGGGAATATCGACTTTGTCAGCTTTCATCTGATTTGCATTACGAATCCGTGTAAGCATATCAGCAATAGGGTCTGTCATTACCATTTAGAATTGCCTCCTCCCAATATCAGGAATAAATTTTACCAACTTGATTTTTTAACGCCAGGAATTTGTCCTTTGTATGCCAGTTCACGGAAACAAATACGGCACAATTTGAATTTGCGGATCACGGCGTGTGGGCGTCCACAACGTTCGCATCGTGTGTACTCGCGTACTTGAAACTTCTGAGGTTTCTTTACCTTCGCGATCTGTGATTTTTTAGCCATAAATAGCCTCCTTAATTCTTTCTAAACGGCATACCGAATTGCGTTAAGAGTTCTTTCGCTTCGGGATCGGTCTGAGCCGTTGTAACAATAACAATGTCCATACCGCGGACACGGTTAACTTGATCATAGTCAATTTCTGGGAAAATAAGTTGTTCTTTTACACCGAGTGTATAGTTTCCACGACCGTCAAAGGCTTTAGGACTAACCCCTTGAAAGTCACGCACACGTGGAAGCGCAATATTCATTAATTTATCCAGAAAATCATACATTCTTTCACCACGAAGGGTTACTTTAGCACCAATCGCCATGCCTTCACGGAGTTTGAAACTTGCAATTGATTTTTTGGCACGATTGATGACTGGCTTTTGACCTGTAAGTTGTGTCAATTCTTCAACAGCGTCGTCAAGTGCTTTGGTATTATTTACAGCATCACCGACACCCATGTTAACAACAACTTTTTCTATTTTTGGTGCTTCCATCACTGAAGCGTATTCAAATGTTTCAACGAGTGATGGACGAATTTCTTCATTGTATCTCTCTTGTAGACGGTTCATCCACTCATGCCTCCTTTCTAATTAGTCTAAAACCTCGCCGGTTTTTCTTGATACACGCACTTTGCTTTCGATTGTTTCTTTTTTATCTTGTTCTTGGACAACCTTGTGTCCTACTCTGGTGACATCTTTGCCTTCTACGAACATCACGTTGGATGCGTTGATGGGCGCTTCGAATTCCAAAATGCCGCCATCTGGATTGGCTTGAGTAGGTTTTTGGTTGCGTTTGACCATGTTGATACCTTCGACTAGAACACGGTTTGTTTTAGGATACGTCTTAATAACATTGCCTTCCTTGCCGCGGTCTTTGCCGGAAATAACGCGAACAGTGTCGCCTTTTTTAATTTTCATGCGTCTTTCCTCCTACTCTTTATAATACTTCTGGCGCCAGGGATAAGATTTTCATAAATCCTTCTTCACGCAGTTCGCGTGCTACTGGGCCAAAAATACGGGTTCCGCGTGGGGATTTGTCGTCACGAACGATAACTGCGGCATTATCGTCGAATCGTATATATGTTCCGTCTTTGCGACGCACTTCTTTAGCGGTGCGGACAATAACTGCTTTAACAATGTCGCCCTTTTTGACGCCGCCGCCTGGTGTGGCGTGCTTGACGGAAGCTGTGATGATGTCGCCAATAGATGCATATTTTCTGCCGGTTCCGCCTAGAATTTTAATGGCTTGAATTTCACGGGCACCGGAATTGTCAGCAACTTTGAGTTTTGATTCCTGTTGAATCATCCTTAAGAACCTCCTTTAAGCTCTACTAGACGAGAACCTTGCTTTCTACAATTTCAAGCAAGCGGAAGCGTTTCTTTTTGGATAATGGACGGGTTTCCATGATCTTAACGACGTCTCCGACTTTCGCTTGGTTGTTCTCATCATGCGTCGCAAACTTTTTAGATTGTTTAACGCGCTTGCCATATTTTGGGTGTACGATGTAATTTGCTACCTCGACCGAAATCGTTTTATCAGCGTTGCTCGCCACAACGGTTCCGGTCAGGACTCTACGATCATTACGTTCCATATAATTCTCCTCTCGTCCTATTTCGCACTGCGCTCGTTTAAGACGGTTTTCATGCGCGCAATGGCCTTTTTCACATTGCTAATACGAGCTGTGTTTTCCAGTTGACCGGTCGCTTGTTGAAAACGAAGGTCGAATAATTCTCTTTTGAGTTGTACGATTTCTTCATTGATTTTAGTTGTATCCATATCACGGATTTCATCAGTTTTCACTAAAATCACCACTTTCTTTCTTAATCACTTTCGTCTTAATCGGCAATTTGTGGGATGCCAAACGAAGAGCTTCATTAGCGATTTCTTCACTAACACCTGCAACTTCAAGCATCACAGTCCCTTGTCGCACGACTGCAACGAAACTTTCTGGAGACCCTTTACCGGACCCCATACGAACCTCAAGCGGTTTGGCTGTTTTTGCCATGTGTGGGAAAATACGAATCCACACTTTACCTTGACGTTTCATATAGCGGTTAATGGCGATACGGGCTGATTCAATTTGGCGGTTAGTAATCCAGGTTCCTTCAAGTGCTTGAAGGCCATAATCACCAAAGCTTACTTTTGTGCCACCTTTGGCTCTTCCTTCATAGGAGACTCGGTGAGGGCGACGATATTTAGTACGTTTAGGAATAAGCATTATTTGTTAGCCCCCTTTTTCTTTGGTAAGATTTCACCTTTATAAATCCATACCTTGCATCCGAGCTTTCCGTAGGTCGTATAGGCTTCGCTATTTGCATAATCAATGTCCGCACGAAGTGTATGCAAAGGAACGCGTCCTTCATTGTACCCTTCATTACGAGCCATTTCAGCACCGCCTAGACGGCCGGAAACCAAGGTTCTGCAACCTTGTGCCCCACTGCGCATGGCGCGTTGAATGGCCATTTTTTGAGCGCGGCGGAAAGATGCACGGTTTTCAAGTTGCTTTGCGATAGCTTCAGCAACAAGTTTTGCGTCAAGTTCAGGTTTTTTGATTTCAACAACATTAAGAATAATGTTCTTGCCAGTAAGTTCTTTAAGTTTTCCAACAACTTCTTTTTTCACTGAACCTTCACGCCCGATAACCATGCCCGGTTTTGCAGTATGGACAGTGATAACAATGCGTTTCTTAAGTCGTTCTATTTCAATTCTGCTTACTGCAGCGTTTTCGTAAAGTTCATTTAATAGTTCGCGAATTTTGATGTCTTCGTGTAAAAGGTCTGCAACATCATTTTTAGCTGCATACCAACGAGAGTCCCATTCGCGAATAATACCAACTCGTAGTCCGACTGGATTGACTTTCTGACCCATTAGATTCCCTCCTTTACTCTTTCTCAGCCACGACAACAGTCGTATGGCTGGTTCTTTTCAGGATTTGTGTCGCGCTTCCTTGTGCTCGAGGGCGAATGCGTTTCATCGTGGGTCCCTCGCCAACAAAGATTTCTTTAATGTATAGGTTTTCTGTGTCCATGTTGTAATTATGCTCCGCGTTAGCAACTGCCGATTTTAAAAGTTTTTCAACCATTGGTGCAGCCGCTCTTGGAGTATGCGCTAAAATGTTGAACGCTTCACCAACTTCTTTTCCGCGGATCAAATCGATTACGAGTTGGACTTTACGAGAAGATATGCGTACTGTTTTGGCTTCTGCTCTAGCTTCCATAGATATCCTCCTCTACCTTCTTTGAGCTTTCTTGTCTTTTTCGTGTCCACGGAAAGTTCTGGTCGGAGCGAACTCTCCAAGTTTGTGGCCGACCATGTCTTCAGTAATATATACAGGAACATGCTCTTTTCCGTTGTAAACCGCGATGGTGTGTCCGACAAAGTCTGGGAAAATTGTTGAACGTCTTGACCACGTTTGGATGACTTTTTTCTTATTATCTTTATTGAGCGCCTCTACTTTGTTAAACAGATGTTCGTCTACAAAAGGGCCTTTTTTCAATGAACGTGCCATTAATGAGTTCCTCCTTTCTTACTTCTTCTTCCGTCTGACGATTAGACGTGAGCTTGCTTTTTTCTTCTTGCGTGTTTTAAGACCAAGTGTCTTTTTACCCCATGGTGATACTGGTGATGGCATACCGATTGGTTGACGCCCTTCACCACCACCGTGAGGGTGGTCGGTTGGGTTCATGACAGAACCGCGAACTGTTGGCTTGATGCCGCGATAACGGTTGCGTCCAGCTTTACCGATATTGATTAGTTCATGTTCTTCATTGCCTACAACGCCGATGGTTGCACGACAAGTTCCCAGTACACGGCGAACTTCACCGCTTGCGAGTTTAACAAGAACATATTTGTCTTCACGACCGAGCACTTGTGCACGTGTTCCTGCGCTTCTTACCAATTGGCCACCTTTACCTGGAGTTAATTCAATGTTGTGAACTGTGGTACCGACTGGAATGGTGCGAAGGGTTTTTGCATTTCCTATTTGAATATCAGCATTATCACCTGATTCAATTGTCATGCCGACTTTTAGACCCTTAGCGGAGAGAATATAACGTTTTTCACCATCTGCGTAATGGATGAGTGCAATGTTAGCACTGCGGTTAGGATCATATTCAATTGTCGCGACACGACCGGGAACACCGTCTTTGTTGCGTTTGAAATCAATGATGCGGTATTTACGTTTAACACCGCCACCATGATGGCGAACGGTAATCGCACCACGATTGTTGCGTCCAGATCTTTTATTTAGTGGTTCAAGCAACGATTTTTCGGGTGTCGTGCTTGTGATTTCTGAAAAATCTAGGCCAGTCATGTGTCTGCGACCATTAGTGGTTGGTTTGAATTTCTTTAAAGCCATTGCGGTAACCTCCTTTTTCGATTAATACGTTACGATGAGAAAATCTCAATTTTGTCATCTTCACCGAGTTGGACAATCGCTTTGGCAACTGCGCTTTTGAATCCTTCGTAGCGGCCGACGCGTTTCTTTTTCGGTTTTTGATTGATTACGTTCACGTTTTTGACATTGACATCAAAAAGTTCTTGAACGGCATTTTTAATTTGAATTTTGTTCGCACGCTTGTCGACTTCGAAAGTGTATTTGTTTTCTTGTTCGACAAGTTGCATAGTCTTTTCAGTGATTAGTGGGCGCTTAATGATTTCTGAGGCTAGCATTATACAAGCACCTCCTCATAATTTTTAACAGCGTCCTGCGTTGTGACGACGACACTGTGATTCATCAAGTCATAAACGCTGACTTGACTTACCGTGCCTACGGTCACATTTGGCAGGTTGCGAGCAGAAAGCTCGACGTTGCGGTCAGCTTCGCTAAGAACGATCAACGCTTTATCATTTACACCGATATTGCTGAAAACTTCAGCCATCTGTGATGTTTTGGGTCCATCAAATGCAAATGCATCAAGAACAACCAATGCGTTGTTTTGCGCTTTAATGGAAAGCGCTGAGCGCAAAGCGAGTTTTTTGACTTTTTTATTAACTTTCTTCGTGTAATCGCGTGGTGATGGTCCGAACACAACACCTCCGCCAGTCCACTGTGGTGAACGGATGGACCCTTGACGGGCACGTCCGGTGCCTTTTTGACGCCATGGTTTGCGGCCGCCTCCTCGAACTTCACTACGGTTTTTCACTTTGTGAGTGCCTTGGCGGCTGTTCGCGCGGGTGGCGTTGATGACGTCATAAAGGACTTGTTGGTTTGGTTCTATCCCAAATACTTTATCGTCTAAGTTGACTTCGCCAACGTTTTGTCCACTTTGATTTAACAATGCTACTTTTGGCATTTCAAATCCTCCTTTCAGGTCCTAAAATTACGATTCGTCTTCGTTTTGCTGGGTTTGTTTTTCATATTGTGCAGGGTCAAGTGGTTGAACCGGATCTTGTTTGACCGCGTTTTTCACTGTGACAAGACCTTTTTTAGGGCCTGGCACATTGCCTTTGACAAGTAATAGGTTTTTGTCTTCATCCACTTTGACAACTTTAAGATTTTGAATGGTCACAGTGTCATGTCCCATGTGTCCCGGTAGTTTTCTACCTTTGCGAACATGATTGGGATCGATGGGTCCTAGTGAACCAGGGGAACGGTGGAAATGAGAACCGTGTGTTTCAGGTCCGCGTCCTTGATTATGGCGCTTGATGGAACCTTGGAATCCTTTTCCTTTGGATGTTCCAGTTACATCAATGATTTCTCCATCCTCAAATATATTGACTCTAATCTCCTGACCTACTTCGAAATTGCTCATTTCATTACCGGCAATTTCTTGAACGTAGCGCTTAGGGTTAGATCCTGATTTGGCAAAGTGACCTTTTTCTGGTTTGTTCGTCACTTTTTCACGTTTGTCTTTGAAACCCAGTTGCACGGCTTCGTAACCATCGTTTTCTTCTGTCTTTTTCTGGAGAACAACGTTCGGTTCACATTGAATTACCGTGACTGGGACTAGACGTCCTGCATCATCGAAAATTTGTGTCATTCCTACTTTTGTTCCTAAGATACCTTTGGCCATGAGTACACCTCCTAATTAGTTATTTCAAAATAATGTCTACACCGGATGGTAAGTCCAAGTGCATTAAACGATCAATTGTTTGTGGATTTGGGTCCACGATATCAATCAAACGTTTGTGGGTTCTGCGTTCGAATTGTTCACGAGACTTTTTGTTTACGTGAACACTACGCAAAATTGTGAACACCTCTTTTTCTGTGGGAAGCGGAATCGGTCCTGAAATCTTTGAACCTGTCTTCTTCACAGTATCCACAATTTTTTGTGCCGATTGATCAAGTAACCTATGGTCATAGGATTTCAATCGGATTCTGATGTTTTGATTTGCCATGTAATGGTCCTCCTTTCGCCTACAATCGCGTATAGACTTGCTCCGTGGAAATTTCTCAATCGCACCCCTTCAAGACAACGTCTTTCGGTGTGTCGACAACCTCCCACTTCACAGCCAGACTTTTGCAAAGTCTTTGATATGTTACCAAATAAAAAATGTGAATGCAAGTTTTTTTTAAATTTATTTCATGTGTCCTCTCGCGCGCGCAGGCGCACTGTAATAAAAAGGATAGAACCTAACGTCCCAACCTTTCTATTTCCTCATAAACTTTGTTAAAAAGTACCTTATGACTTTCTTTGCGATCTTTGAAATACTCACGATACGTAACAATGTTATCAATGATATTGACCGCCCAGCTTTCAATGTACATTGGCGGTTTAAGTGTCATTGGAAACATGTGCTTTAAAATGATGTCCTTTTCTTTTTTGTTAACTGGAAAATAAAACTTGGCATTTTCATATGCGATTCGCGCATGAGTAAAACCGTGTTTCTTAAATAGTGATTTTTTAACCCGTTTTCCTTCCTTGCGCCAATCGTACAAAAAGAAATCATGTAACAGTGCCCCGCGGGTAATAGCAACAGCATCCAGTGTATATCGCCTGGCAAATTCATAAGCATCATAAGCCACCATAAGGGTATGTTCATAAACTGTTTCATCATGATGTCTCAATTTCCGATTTTTTAGATAGACTGGATGAAATAATATGTCTCGCCCAATCGCAATAAACCGCCCTACTCTATCA
>PUMO01000044.1 GCA_003551405.1 Mollicutes bacterium
AACAATGGAACTTTGTGATAGAATTTGAAAAACCTCTAGAAATAGAGGTTTTTAAACGTTTTATTAATCGAATGGAACAGCTGCCAATTACTCTGGAAGCCTGCAGTAGTGTGGGCTATACCATTGAGTATGCACAAACCGATACTGATTTACTTAAAGACTATTATCATTATGCCGTAGAGCGTCTTAAGTCTGTGCGTCCACGTTATTCAGCAATCAGTGATATGGACGTCGAACAAAATGACACCCATTTGACCGTTGTGTGTCCAGCAGATGGCGCTTATGTTGAATCACTGCTTCAAGAAATTGAAACGACCTTGATGCGGTTTGGTTTTGAAGCCACGTTGAATGTTCGCTATTGTGAAACGTCCCCAACGATCAGTGAACGCATTGAAAAAGTGACAAAAGAAGACATAGACGTTCGCAGTGAACCTGTAAAAAAATTACAGTTTGAATCATTCAATGAACGTTTGGTTGGAAAAATCACCCATACCATCAATGACGTACCAATGAATGAAGAAGCACTCAATGAATACAAAAGCGCACACCATAATGCCAACTTTACGGTTGAAGGCATTGTTGAGACTTTTGAGAAACGCGATTTAAGAAAGAAAACCACGCTTTATACCTTTGTATTAAAAAGTGATACGGATGCCATATATGTGAAAAAGTTTGTCCGTGATAAACAAGAGATGGCCTTTTTAAACGGAACAGTTAAAGGCATGAAAATGCGCGTGCAAGCGTATGCCCAGTTTGATCAGTTTACCGATGAGGTTGTGTTGATTGCGGATGTGATTGAACGCAGCAATCAACCGGTTGAAATGGAAGCACGCAGTGATGATGCGCCTGCTAAGCGTGTCGAGCTTCACATGCATTCAAAGATGAGTACACTCGATGGCATCAATGGGGTTGATGAACTCGTCAACGCCGCCAAATCATTTGGCCATGATGCGGTCGCGCTTAGTGACCATGACAATGCGCAGGCATTCCCTGAATTTTATCATGCGGCAATCACGGCGGGCATAAAACCCATTTTTGGTGCAGAGATTAGTGTGATTGATGAAGCGTCAACGCGTCTATGTGAAGGGATCTATGAAGGAACGTTGCGCGAAGCGACCTATGTGGTTTTCGATATTGAGACAACCGTGCTTTCTGTCCATGAAGACCACATCATTGAAATCAGTGCCATTAAAATCCAAAACCATCAAGTGGTTGATCATTTCGATACGTTTGTTAACCCCCATCACCCTCTAAGCGAATTCACCAAACGCTTTACAGGCATTTCACAAAATGATGTGGACAATGCGCCGGAAATTGATCAGGTTATTAATGATTTCAAGGCGTTTAGCGATGGCGCCATTATGGTGGCACACAACGCACCGTTTGATATGGCACATATTGAAGCCAATGAAAAAGCGGTGGGTGTTTTTGAACACCATAAACCGGTCATTGATACCCTTCAAATAGCGCGTCAAATTTATGGCGATGCATTGAAACGGTTCAACCTTAAAGCGGTCGCCAAATATTTCAATGTCAATTTGGAACGCCATCACCGTGCAGAGAGTGACACCCGGGCGACGGCGGATATTTTCCTGAATATGCTTGGCGATTTTGATAAATCAGGATTTAAGCATTTTGAAGACCTAAAGCAACCCGGTGATTTTATTCGGGGTTATAATCCATATAAAAATGCACGCAGTGCACATATGAGTGTGCTTGTTCGCAATCAATCGGGGCTGAAAAATCTTTATAAGCTCTTATCCATGGCCAATACAACCTATTATGACAAAGGGCCCAATCTTCCCCAAAAAGAGCTGATTAAGCACCGGGAAGGCTTAATTGTAGGCAGTGGATGTATGAACAGTGATTTCTTTGAAACCGCACGCAATCAAAGCGAAGACGCATTAAAACAAAAAGCAACCTTTTTTGACTATTTGGAAATCCAACCCTTTGAAGACTATTTGTTCATGGGTGAAACCATGGAGAATGTCGAGGAAAAAATTGAAAACACCCTCAAGCGTATTATCCGCGTAGGTGAAGAAATCGGGGTGCCCGTGGTCGCAACAGGCGATGTTCACCACATTGAAAAAGACATGAAAAAATACCGCGACATTTATGTGCGCACACCGATTGTTGGTGGTGGTTATCATCCGCTTAGCAAGTATGATGACATTCCTGCGCAGTATTTTAGGACCACTGATGAGATGCTTAAGGCGTTCCCTTTTTTAGATGAAGATAAAGCAGAAGAAATCGTCATTACAAACGCCCAAAACATCGCTGAATCTGTTGAGACATTTGAAGCCTTCAATGATACGCTTTATTCTCCAACGGACGACTTTATGGCAAACCGTGGTGTGCCTTCCATTGAGAAAAAAATGCTCGACATGGTTTATACGAATGCGAAAACCTTGTATGGTGATCCGCTACCAGCGTTGGTTCAGGACCGTGTGGATAAAGAAATACAGTCCATCACGAAAAATAAATTCTCGTCTGTATACTACATCTCTCATCTCCTGGTTAAAAAGAGTCTGGATGAAGGCTATTTGGTTGGGTCGCGCGGTAGTGTGGGCTCCTCCTTTGTGGCCACAT
>PUMO01000167.1 GCA_003551405.1 Mollicutes bacterium
AAAAGCGCAGTACTTTTTTAATCGGGATGTGATCACCGATGTCCATAAAAAAAGCGTGCAACAACGTTACACGCATCCATTGATATAAATTCATTCAACGCTCGTTATGTTCATCGTCGGACCGATCATACTAAGCACACGCTGGGTCACTAGACCAACAAAAACACCCGTTGGAACACTAATGACCATCAACACCGGCAAGGTGAAGATGATTTCATCGGTCGCAAGCAAAAACATGGCCATTAAAATCTGTCCGGTGGAATGACCAAGTGCGCCCATAACAGAAACACTGACCAAGGAAAAACCCGGAATATATTTGAAGATGACCATCATCACAAAGGATAAAATACCACCACTGAGTGAAAGGAAAAAGTTCACACTCCCAAGGCCGGTTGTGAGAATGGCCACAAGGAGAATGCGCAACAGCATTATCGCAAACCCATCCTTGAGACCATAGGCATAAAGGACAAGCAAAACAATGATATTGGCAAGCCCAAGACGAACCCAGGGCATGCCAGTAAGCCCTTGAAGGGCAAAACGTTCAACAATATTGACAACGATGCTGAGTGACAGAAGAATCGCAATCAGCACCAGTTTTCGGGTACGGTTTTCCATGTTAATCACCGCTAATCATTTTACCACCGAACCCCTTAAAAGACAATCATTTTTCGCCGCGTGCCTTGGCTAAATCGAAGTAGGCAACCCCGACGGTGCCTGCGCCTGTATGGGCGCCGATAACCGGTGTAATCGGTGCTGCGTAATACCGGTGGTTTGGATAGTGTTTTTCAATGCGGTTAAAGACATATTCAAAGCCTTCCTTATTGTCGGAGGTGTCATACGTGACCACAAAATCATCAACGGTGGCCAAATCGTCCAAAATGGTATCCACCATTTTTTCAAGGGCTTTGTTTTGAGTTCTAACCTTTTCAAACGGCACAATTTTACCTTCATCATTCACCTGTAAAATGGGTTTCATCTTGAGCATACGCCCCATGAACCCTTTGGCACCGCTTAAGCGTCCATTTTTAACAAGCAAACGTAAATTATCAACCATGAAATACTGACGGCGTGCCAAAGACAATCTGCTCAAGTATGCCATAATGTCAGTGACCGACGCACCTTCATCAATGAGACGAAGCGCCTCAAGTGAAATGAACCCTTCAGAAATCGCGGCGTTTTTAGTATCGAGCACCTGAATGTTCAAATTGCCTTCATAGCTGTTCGCAGCCATTTGGGCGGTTTGGAAAGTGCCGCTCAACTGACTGGAAATACTAATGAGTATTGCACTTTCATACCCTGCAGATTCAATCTGTTCGAATGTTTGTGTGATTTCACCAATGGATGGCATCGATGAAGTGGGCACCAGGGAGGTATCTTGTTTGATGGTTTGATAAAAATCATCGGCTTTAATCTCCGTATAATCATCATACGTATCATCCCTTAAGACAATCTTGCAGCGCACCATATATAAGTTGTCATGATTTATGTCAAGATAATCCAGACATCCGGTACTTACAGCAATCACAGCGGTTTTTTTCATGAACGATCCCCTCTTTTATTCAACAATTTATATAAAAGGCTCAGCGGCCAAAACAATACACCCAGTGTAATGATGATTGCAAGCCACGGAAACCACGCTTCTAAAAACACAAGATTGGCAATGAAAACCATCGCAGCAATAATCGCCGTCGCAATGCCCGCAAACAACAAGTCGTTTTGGTAATGTTTAAGTGTTTTTACGCGTTCGTGGACGCGCCGGGCTTTTTCCAGCGAAGCGGCTGAATAATCGGCTTCATCTCCAAACTCTTGGATGGTGCGTTCAATGGCGTCTTCTTCACTCAGTGATTCTTCACGCATCAAATCATCAACTTTTTCATAAAGCATTTCTTTGAGTTTATCTGCGTCGTCTTTATTTTGTGTACCGTGTGCTTTAAACAGACGATCTACAAATTTATCAATTGCTTTCATTTGTATCCTCCAAAAACCGTGCCATGATGGCTTTGAGTTGGTACCATTCCTGTTGTTTGGTTTCAAGGTAGGCATCCCCTAGGGTTGTCATGTAATAATAGCGGCGCTTTTTACCGTGGGATTTATCCCCAATATATGATTCAATAACACCTTTTTTCTCAAGGCGCTGCACCATGGCATAAAGGGTAGCTTCTTTCATGGTAAATGTACCCTCAGTGCGCGTTTTGATTTCCGATGCGATTTCATAGGCGTAACGGTCTTTTTCCTTAATCAGTGTCAGAATGACACTTTCAAGGTGGCCGCGTATAATATCAGAACTGATTGTCATAAATTACCCTCAATATTTTTGTTTGAAATATGCGCTCAATTTTTCAAGCGAATCAATAAGCACCGTATTGTCATCCAGTTCTAAGTCTTCAATGACTGCATCAATCATCTCTTCATGAAATTTATCATGCACATCAAGTACCTCGCGTGCTTGGTCTGTGAGACGCAAAAACACTTTGCGCTTATCTCCCGTTTGACTATAGCGTGTACAATAGCCTTTTTCATATAGCCGGTTAACCGCAGTGGTCAGGGTCCCGACCGTGACACGAAGTTTTTTAGCCACATTGCTCATGGTGGCTTCATCACTTTTGTCAATGGCTTCAAGCACATGCACTTCATTCATGGAAAGATTGACCCCGCGGCTGCGCAAGTGTTGTTGTTCTATACTTAAGATATGATTGAATACATCGACAAGCAGTTCGTTGATAATCTCTTTCGCTTTACGCCGATCTGGCGATTTACTGCCCATACAATCCCTCCATTCGCTGCATTCATTATAACAAATTATCGATAAAAACACATTACTTTTTGCGAACCCAGCCTATCGCAAGCGCACCATAACCGGCGTGCGCACCAACGACGGGTGTCAGTGGATAATCCTTGATGGTTGATTGCTTAATAGCGCTTGTTAAGCGTTCTCTCACCTGTTCAAGCATATCAAACGCGTTGCCATGAATGATAAAGACTTCCATGGCGTCATCATAAAATTCATGCACAAATTTTTCAATGACACGGTCAATCGCTTTTTGACGGGTGCGAATCTTTTCAACCGGCTCCACTTTCCCTTCTCTAGAAAGCATGAGCATTGGTTTGATTTTTAAGAATGATCCAAGAAAGCCACTCGCACCGGATAACCGTCCATTTTTCACCAAATATTTAAGGGTATCCACACTGATCAAGAGTCCTTGATTTTCACGAATCCAGTTTAAGTGATCAAGAATTTCAGTCACACTTTTACCCTTTTCACCCAAGCGGGCGGCCTCCAAAATCATGTGTGCTTCGTTATACCCAACCGTTTTGGAATCAAAGACCGACACATTGACATTTTCCACCATGTTGGCGGCCATTTGAGCCCCTTCATACGTCCCTGAAAGTTTCGAAGAAATCGTCACCACAACGATATCTTCATACCCTTCATCACGCATGGCTTCATACGTTTCAAGCATGACCCCCGTTGCGGTTTGGGCTGTTGTTGGATGCAGGTCCGGATTTTCTTTAATCATTGTGTAAAAAGCATCCGCCTTAATGTCTATAAAGTCGGTATATTCCTTGTCTCCAACCAATAACTGACTTCTAAACACACGAATATCATACGGATGGTCAATATAATCAATGCCTGAATTTCCACATACTACATAACCGATTTTTCCCATAGTCGTTCCTCCACATATTTTGATTATCAAAGTATATGGAAAGTGTAACAATATTCGCTTTGATTGTCAAACAAAAAAGGCCAATTACGGCCTTTTACGTTCCATAAATCATTTCCGCAACATTTTTGCCAACTGGAATGCGAATTCCGTCTTTTTGAATATGCACAATGCCGCCAAAACGATCTGTAAATTCAACATAGACCTTATCACCAATTGAAAGGTCGATGGTATTCAAATATTCAAGCAAGTGCTTGTAATCGAGCACACGTTTTACGGTGAAATACTGTTTTTCCTGCGCATCGAAAAGCGACTGATGCGTTTCTTTCGCCACATGGCCATGTTTATCGGGAATGGGGTTGCCATGCTGGCAGTACGCAGGCTTATCCAAATAAACATAAAGGCGTTCAAGGACTTCGTCACTGGTCGCATGTTCCAGTCTTTCCGCCTCTTCATGAAGAGACTCCCATCCCAGTTCAAGTTTCTCATGCAAAAAGACTTCCCAAAGTCTATGGGCCCGGATCATCCGAAGTGCTTCTTTTTGACCGGTCGCGGTCAGTTTGACCCCTTTGTAGGGTTCAAAGACAAGTAAGTCTTTTTGCGCCATGCGTTTGACCATTTCATTGACACTTTGCGCGGTATACCCAAACTTATCCGCCAAATATGACGTCTTGATATAAGGGGCACTTTGCGAAGTGTTCAGTTCATAAATCATTTTTAAATAATCTTCTTCAGCTTTATTCATGAGCATCTATTCCTCCTTGAACGTTTTAAACCGTGTAGCGCCTTTATTGCTTAACATGACCGCATTGTTCTCAATGTTTATCAATCCCTTTGCGCGTGCTTTTTCAAGCATGGTGGCCATCATCCGCGGGGACCAGCGCATATGGGTATGAATCGTTTCTTTACCAAGTTCATCCTCTGCGTCGATGCTTCCAGCGTGGTTGCCAATATGCATGATGAGTGTATCAATCATGATATTTTCCTTGGCACGCTTATGGTCCAGATATTGAAATAAAATTCCTTTTCCAGGCGCAAGGATAAGCGTAACCATAAATGTGAAAAGGGCAATCGAAGCAATGCTTCCAGAAATGGTCACATCCAGTATGATGCTCATTGCGTACCCCACTACCGTATTGAATGCGGCAATGATCAAGGAAAGTAAGATCGTAGAAAATAATGTTTTAGTGAACTGCAGTGCACTAAGGGGCGGGGCAATCATAAGGGCTATCACCAATATCGCCCCCACCGCATCGAATGCAGCAACCGCTGTGAGGGAAACCAGTGTCATCATCGCATAGTGGATGATAACGGGCGCAAAACCAAGGACACCCGCAAGGGCGGTATCAAAACTTACGAGTTTCACTTCTTTATAAAATAACGATATAAAGCCAATGTTAATCATGAGAACCACCCCCGTGATCACCATGGAAGCCGGCAAAGAGACACCCAAAATGTCCATGCGGTTAAACGGAACAAATTCCAAATTACCAAGTAAGACCGTGTGGGTATCAAGGTGAACATCACGCAGCAGCGTATTGATCACGATGATTGAAATTGCAAACAACAACGTAAAAATGACACCAATCGATGCATCTTCTTTGATGTTGCGGGTTTTAATCAACAGTTCGATGGCATAGACCGTTAATACCCCCATCAAGGTGGCACCAACTATGAGGAAGGGACTGTTCAAATCGCGAGTGAGTAAAAACGCAAGCACAATACCAAGCAACACAGTATGACTGATCGCATCCGCAATCATGCTTAGACGCCTGAGGACTAAAAACACCCCCACCAGTGACGTTGAAAGTGCAACCAGTAATGCTGTGAGTAAGATTTCAATGTTCATGGTCTCACCCCGCCCATTAAGCGGTGAATGAGTGATTCGCCGCGTAGCGTTAAGTGATTGCTTTGATCAATAAGCCCTTCGCTTCGGTAAACATTCAATGTGGTTTGGCTGAGGGCGTCCGCAGAGTTCTCTTTTAAGTGAATGAGAGGTTTATAGCGTTTCATTAACCGTTTATAACGCTTTAAGCGGATTTGGTTTGCGATGACGCCTCGACGCGGTGAAAATAACAATAGCACAATGACAATCACACCAAGAATCACCGCAATGGCCGGTCCAGTGGGCATTCCATCAATACGCGCTGAAGCAAGAGAACCAAAAAAACCAGCCACTCCGCCAAAAACACCCGCAAGCAAAACCACCATGACTAAACGGTTAGAAACTTGCCGGGACGCAACAGACGGTGCAATCAACAAGGCACTCATGAGGATGACACCAACCATGCGGATGCCAATGACGATGACGAGCACCAAGAAAAAATTAAGAAATGCGTTCATAACGCGTTCGCGTCGCATGGCCACATTAAAATACGGTGCATCAAAAACATAAAGTTTCAGTTCTTTATAAAATAATACAATAAACACAACCACAACAAAACTGATAAGTGCAATCACACGTAAATCAGCACGCAACATAGTGGCCGCTTGACCGAAAATAAACGTTGAAAGGCCTGCTTGCGAAGCAACGCCACTTTGTTGGATATGACTGAGTAACACTTGTCCCACACCAAAAAAACCTGATAAGATAAGCGCCATCGATGCATCAAATTTAATCCGCGTGCGTCGTTTGATCAGCTCAAGAACCGCCATGGCCGTGAATGCGGCTAAAAACGCCCCCACAAGCAACACATTAAGAGAGCGAACACCTGTGAAAAGATACGCAATCATGATGCCCGGTAACGCCGCATGCGAAAGGGCATCACCAATAAGCGCTTGACGCCTGAGCACCAAAAACGTCCCAAGCATGCCCGCACTTGCGCCAAGCATCATGGTACCGAGCATCACAAGGCGCAGGGTATAAGAAAATTCAAACATTTTTAACGCCCCATTTCACCAGCAAGCTGCGTTTGATAAGTACGCCGGATATTATTGGGCGTATAAACATCCGCAACTGGGCCATGCGCAACAATGCGTACGTTGAGTAGCGTCAACGTATCAAAATAATCCTCAACCGTCCCAAGATCGTGATGAACGACAATAACGGTTTTTCCAGCTTTTTTTAGATTTTTAAGCACATCAACAATGGCTTTTTCCGTTTTCACATCCACCCCTTGAAACGGTTCATCCATGAAATAGATGCTCGCATCCTGCACAAGGGCGCGGGCCAAAAAGACCCGTTGTTGCTGCCCGCCTGAAAGCATGCTGATTTGACGGTTCTTATATTCAAGCATCCCAACATCTTCAAGCGCTTTGAGCGCTTGTTTTTTGTCTTGTTGACGCACACGGCGCAACCATCCTATTTTTCCGTACCGCCCCATGAGCACCACATCAAAGACGGTGGTGGGAAAATCCCAGTCTACACTGCCTTTTTGCGGCACATAGCCGATATCTTTGTAGACAGTCTTATAAGCATCCCCATCAAAGGTGACATGACCTGTCAATTTCGGCACAAGATCAAGCGCTGCCTTAATGAGTGTGGATTTCCCTGCACCGTTCGGTCCAACAATACCGTGGAGCGTCCCACTACCCACACGTAAATCAATGTCCCATAAAACAGGTTCATATCCGTAAGTGACACTTAAATCCTCCACTGCAAAATCACGCATGATTACCCTCCTAACGTGTCTCGTTTTTATAAACTGATGCGAGCTGAATAAAACTTGTCAAATGCATTAAGCAGTTTAATCTTTCTTATATCGATGGTTTTTATGATACTTGATGTTTTTATTTGTTACTTACATTTTTTAACGGGATGAAAATATTCCACACTTTAATGCCTGATTGTTTATGACGCACTAAGCGCATCAACAATCGTGTCAATATTGGCACGGTATGTGCGAATATACGTTTCGTGGCCATGGCGCGCATCTCCCGTGGAATCAGAATATAGTGCGCCGCCCACACTGACTGTATGGTCAAGATCCTGAGCCGCTTCAACAAGGGAATCTACAGTCCCCTGAGGGACAGAACTTTCCCAAAACACCTTACTGACATCGTATTCAACCAACAACGCCGCTAAGTTTTCAATGTCGCTGATGGACGCTTCGGATGCAGTGGAAATGCCCTGGACGGCATGCACATCAAAGCCATACTGCTCACCAAAGTAAGCAAATGCATCGTGCGCGGTAACAAGAACACGGTCTTGTTCATCAAGTTCATTGACGCGCGATTTAATATAATCATCCAGCATGGCTAAATCTTTAACATATTCATCGGCGCGGCTTTCAAACACGTTTTCATATTCAGGCAGTTCAGTGCTTAGTGCCTGTGCAAAGTCTTTTGTGACATCTGACCATATGTCAGTATCAAACCAGATGTGAGGGTCCAACGTTTCCTCATCTTCAAACAAATAATCATCATCAGACACTGAATCCGCCGCCACAAAGACATTGCTATCATCCATGGACTCTAGAACATTTCCCATCTGTTCTTCCAAATTAAACCCGTTAACCATTAATAAATCAGCATCGTCAATGCGGCGGGTATCGCTTTGCGTTGGCTCATAATCATGTGGGTCAACCCCAACATCCATCAATGTTTCAACCGTGACCTCATCACCGCCAACTTGCCTGGCAAGGTCTCCGAGATAGGTTGTGGTCGCCACCACCGTGAAGGCATCATTGTTATCGTCATTTTGTTCACAACCAAAAAGACCAATGGTCAGTGAAGCCATTAAAACCATTAAAGATATTTTCTTCATGTTCATCACCTTTTTTATTTTTAAGCCTTGCCTTAATTTATTATTAAGGATACCAGTAAATAGAATAGGTGTCAATAAAAAAGGCGGCGTTTTCAACCGCCACCTTCCCTTCAACGTGTCTTTAAATAATGATCCATATGTTCAGCAGCCTCTTTGCCTGCACCCATGGCCAAAATGACTGTGGCCGCACCACTGACTGCATCACCACCCGCAAACACACCGTTCATGCTTGTCTGATGTGTTTCATCAGTGATGATTCCACCCCAATCATGTGTTTTAAGGTCGGGCGTTGAAGATTTTAAAATTGGGTTGGGCTTTTGACCGATTGCCACGATTAAATTGTCCAGATCAAACGTCTCAAATTCTCCTGTAGGCACAGGGCGACGTCTTCCTGAGGCATCTTTTTCACCAAGTGTCATCTTTTCACACTTGACTGAAGTTACTTCATAATTTTCTCCATAAATTTCTACTGGGTTATGTAACACATTCATCGTAATCCCCTCAGCCATCGCATGCGCTACTTCTTCGCGTCTGGCCGGTAAATTATCCATATCACGCCTATAAATAATCATGACTTCATCAGCCCCAATCCGTTTGGCAGTGCGAGCGGCGTCCATCGCAACGTTTCCACCACCGACCACACCGACTTTAGACCCGATTTTTATCGGCGTGGCGCTTGAGGGAAAGTCTTGTGAACGCATCAGATTGACGCGTGTTAAAAATTCATTCGCAAAATATACGCCGTTATAATTCTCACCGGGGATATTGAGCGCTGAAGGTAAACCGGCACCGCTACCGACAAATATGGCTTCATAACCTTCTTCTTTTAATTGTTCGATCGTGATGGATTTTCCCACAATGACATTTTTCATCAATTTAACGCCCATTGTCTTTAAATTGTCAATTTCGTCTTTGACAATTGACTTGGGAAGCCTAAACTCCGGAATGCCGTACGTAAGTACCCCGCCATATTCATGCAAGGCTTCAAAAATCGTTACATCGTGCCCCTTTTTACGAAGCGCCGCCGCATTCGCAAGGCCGGCGGGACCGGATCCGACAATCGCCACTTTACGGCCGGTTTCCGCGTTAATCTCACTTTGCGCCAAATTGTGTTCACGCCCATAATCACCAACAAACCGTTCAAGTGCACCGATATTGATGGGTTCATGTTTGATGCACATGATGCACGCCCCTTCGCATTGGCTTTCTTGCGGACATACACGACCGCATATGGAAGGAAGGATATTGTCTTCATAGATGGTTTCAAACGCACTATCGAGCGCGCCTTCAAGCAAGTACTTGATAAATTCAGGGATTTTGACCCCGACTGGACACGCCTGGACACACCGAGGGGTTTTACAATCAATGCAGCGCAATGCTTCGATTTTTGCTTCTTCATACGAATAGCCAAGCGCCACTTCCAAAAAATTGTCAATACGTGTAAGTGGCGGCTGCTCCGCCACTTTCATTCTTGGTTGTTTTTTATTCGCCATGATAGCCCAACTTTATCTTGCAGGTATGTTCTTCAAGAGAATAATATGCCTGACGTTTCATCAAACCGTCAAAGTCAACATCCGCCCCATCAAAGTCCGGTCCATCAATGCAGGCAAAACGGGTTTTACCGTCCACAGTGACACGGCAGTTGCCACACATGCCAGTACCATCGATCATAATGGGATTTAACGAGACATCCACACTGCGTCCGTAAGTTTTCGCCGTCTGCGCTGCGAATTTCATCATCATCACGGGGCCTATGGCTACCACGTGATCAGCCGCGGTTTCCTTAAGCAGGCGTTCAAGCGGTGCGGTAACCATGCCTTTTTCACCCAGTGACCCATCATCGGTGGTGATATAAAGTTCATCGACAAATGCTTCATACTGGGATTTCAATATCAATAAATCTTTATTTTTAGCCCCTATGATCACACGTACATAAGCGCCTTTTTCCTTATAAGCCTTCATTTGCGGCAACAAGGGCGCTGCACCAACACCCCCGGCCACACCGATCACAGACTTTTTATCACGGATATGCGCGGCTTGTCCGAGCGGACCGACAAAATCTTCAACGCTGTCGCCTACCTCTTTTTGACCCAGGCGTTCTGTAGAGTAACCCATTTTTTGATAAATGATATCAACACTGGTTGCATCATGTCCTGCAATGGTGAGCGGAATGCGTTCACCGTCCGCATCAACACGCAAAATAATAAAATGGCCCGGTTTGGCATTGCGCGCAACCATGGGGGCGTCAATGCGCATAAAATCCACCAGGTCATTGAGACGTTCTTTTTTTAGTATGGTATACACTGAATCACTCCATTTCATAATAAAAGCGCTTTCTTTTTCTATTATATCAAAGAAAGCGCATTTGAAAACATTAAAGTTCCCGCTTGCAGTAAGGACAGACTGAGTCATCCTTATAAATCGGTTTTTTACAGTGCGGACACGGCTGCATCGCCGCGCGTGTCTGCGCCGCATTTTTATGCATTGCAAAAAAAGCGTAGGCGATTTGTGAGGCCGCTAAATGCATGACAAATAAAACCAGTGCAATGATGAAAAACACATTGCGCAAAGGCTCATAAAAGTAAGCAACCAGCGCGCTGATCCCGCTGAGCGCAAAGCCAAACATAATGGCCGCAATGAACAGTTTGTGCTTAAGCATCAGTAAAGCTCCAGAACTGTTGAACCGGGATTTTTTGAATATTTGCGTCGCTTGATCCGTTTGGAACGGACCTTTCTTGGGTTTGCGACCATGTCTTTAAGTACATTTCCGCGGGAATAGCCATGAATGATTTCCAGTTCTTTTATATCATCAGGCAAGGCCGCGATGGTTTGTTCAATGGTTTTGATGGCATCGTATTCACTCATGCCATGAATATCAAGTGTTTCACGCATTATGATTCCTCCACGATAGATAATGGTTTTCTAAAGCGCTTGCGACGCGCCGGTCCTGTTTCTTCTAAATAAGTCTTGATTACTTTGTCAATGCGCGCGCGGTCGCCTCGCATCCACGTGCGGGTGTCAACGTCAATGCCGTGGGTAAACGGACAACTCTGAATGCACACACCGCAATCGGTCCCAGCGGTTTTAAACAGTTTATAACAGCTTTGGTCATCAAACCGATAAAAGCGCCGGCCATTGACATGGCGGGTTTTAAAATGAATCGATTGATTTGGACAGTTCATCATACAAAGTGCGCAGCGATCACAAAATGCCTTCAATCCAAAATCAACCGGCGAATCCGCAGTCAGTTCAAGGTCGGTGAGGACCGCACCAAGACGCATGCCATCACCAATTTCAGGATGAATCAAATGGTTGGACATGCCGATTTCACCCAGCCCGGCATCATACCCCAGTGGGACAAGCGGGGTTTCATAGTACGCTTCACTTTGAAAGATTGAAGGATACCCAAGACGCTTGAGATACCCCGCAAGACGTGCGCCAATGACAGCAACATCGAAATAGGTGTTCATTGTCCCAAGCAAGGTTTCATAATGAGGCGCACGCTTGATGTAGTCTGCGTTCATTTTTACGGCATAGACAATGGCGGTTTTATGGCGCTTTTTAATGGGACGCCCGTAATTGTCAAGGCCAAGCGCATCATTCACACCCCCATGATGCGTATAATAGTGATCGGGCTTAAGTGTCACAATCCCAACATCAACCGCCCCGTAGTGTTTGGTGATGGCCTTGATTTTTTTGTGAA
>PUMO01000093.1 GCA_003551405.1 Mollicutes bacterium
TAGGTATCCTCACATCACATTGACGGCAATATAAGTAGTTTAGGGAGTTAAGCATATCCTCTACGGGGTATTCGAGTTCCCTCCCACAACAGGGGGCAAATTTAAACATTCTTACACCTCCTCAAAGTTAATCCCATGCTGGCTTTCCAAGGGCGCTTCTACCCCATCCTGCCAATAGGTAATCGGTCGGTAAAATCTGAATGGTGCTATCCCTGTAGCACCCGTCCTATTCTTTCTCACTATTAATTCAGCATCCCAAACTTTGTGAGATATTAATTCGGGGTCGTAGTAATAATCAGAGTGAACAAACCAAACAGAATCCGCCACGTTTTCGCTCACTCCCGTGTCCTTTAAGTCCTGTAAAAGTGGTCTTTTATTGGCGCGATGCTTTGCCACTTGTCGGTCAATTTGTGCTGCTAACACTATCGGGCAATCTAATTCCCTTGCGAAGTTTCTTAACTCTGTAACCTCTTTGCCTAATCGATAGGCGTAGTTATCACGCCCACCTGGGACACTCAATAAAGACATGTAGTCTATAAGGACAAGGTCGATATGCCCGTCAAACATACTTTTAGCAACCCGCCTACATTGAGATTTAATATCGGTAGAGGATAACCCGCGCTGATCTGATATTCCCCAGCTCTGATTATAGGTCTTGTCAACCGCATGCTGGACTGATAAATTTTCAGCTTCTGTTAGTTTTTCGTTGTATTTAGTAGGCGGGACCCTGCTGTTTATGCCTACCAACCGCTCAACTATTTCCGTAGCAGTCATTTCGAGGGATATTACAAAAACCTTTTTGCCACGCTGTAATATATTGTTTAGCATACTAACCATAAACGCAGTCTTACCCATGCTTGTCGAACCTGCCAGTATATACAGGTGACTATTTTTTAACCCGTCGGTGATTGCGTCAAGAGTGGGAAATCCTGTTTTCAGGTTTAATTCTCTCTCTCCGCTTTGCTTTGCTAAAAACTCTTCTAACCACTTGCTCGACGCTTCCTCCCCCGTATACAACCCCTGCGCCTTGTCATAGTCCCCACCCTGCCGAAAAATCAACTCTTCCGCTTTGGCAAAGTATTGCTCGGGTGTTAAATCCTCTTTTGCTATTCTTGCTAATTCCGAACTAGTATCAAGTATTCTCCGTTTTACACTATATTTTTCTAATTCTCCAAGTAAACCATCTAATTCAGAGGGTAACACTATCCCTTCTCCTAAATACTCAACCGCTTTGGTAGCATCATCACCAAACTCTTTTTTTAATCGCTGGTAAAAGTCGCTATAGTTTAGCACTCCTTTTTCCTGGTAAGCGTTTTCAGCGCATTTATACAGTCTTTGGAGTTTTGGATGGCCGAAGAAGTCGGGAGTGGTTTTATCAAAGAACATATCCGCTTTTTTGGGATTGTTTAAAACTGCCATTAATGCGCTTTTTTCAAGGTCTATGTCATACAAGTCTATCGACATTAATATTCACCTACCATCCGCTGTAATTTTTCTCTACCTTTTTTCTGCCACTTTTTCTTCTCTCTTTCAATGTGATCCCCACCTGCATCCTTAATCCGTTTCTCCTCCTCTAGTGATTTTATAACCCCGTCGCCTCTGGCCCAGTTTAGAATAGTGTGATAGTGGGAGACATATTTTTCTGCTTTTTCTGGAGACTGATGAATATAATTGTTAAGTCTATCGATATAGTCACCTCGTTTATTTCCTAACCTCTCCCCCAATTTATTGTATTCGTGTTCAGTCAACTTGACGGCCCCATCCTCGCCGTAAGATTTTTTATCGGGTATATCTTCTTTAATTTCATTTCCTTTAATTTTATTTCCTTTACTTTCCTTTCCTTTGCTATTTTTTGCTATGGCAGTGCTATGGCTTTGCTTTGGCTTTGCCATCGACTTGCCCTCTCCCCACCTTTTTTCGGCACCCTTTACTCCTGCTGCCGACCGTCTTTCCCTTAATTCGTGGAACTTTTTTTTCCTTCTTCGTAAACTCTCGCTCCAAAAATACTTTCCGTCACTCTTGAAGAGTCCTTCTTCTATGGCGGTGTCTATAATTTGCTTTAGCAATGCTATTTCAATGTTATTGCCAAGTGCTATTCCCTCAATCTTTTCGTGGGGAAGACGTGTATCTGTGCTTTCAAACATCATCTCAATTAACGCCCAATAAATTCCGTATCCTTCCCAACCGTGTTTTACCCTGAGCATTAATACCTTTTCATCATTCCTGGCGTTGGAGTCGTGGGAGAAATAATATACATCCTTCCCGTTAGCCATTTAATCACTCCCTATTTCGCACATACTCTTTCACCGCTTCATTGACAAGCCAACTCAAAGACCTGTCCTCTTCTTCTGCGATCTCTTCAAGTTTTCTAATTGCTTCCGGGTCTTTAAAATAGATTGATTTAAACACTTTCTCCATAGTTTCACCTCCTGTTATATTGTAATATAAAAACAGGTGTTTGTCAACCTTTAAATAGACTATTAAACAATTAATCAATCCATAACAGGACAAGAGGGCGCAAAAAAGCACCCTCAATCAGTCCCCGCCACGCTGTCACGCA
>PUMO01000161.1 GCA_003551405.1 Mollicutes bacterium
CTTGATGATGACGAAACAAAGCGTGAAAAAACGCGTGAAGCTATGGAGAAATCCCATAGCTTCCTGCGTACAGAACTGGCCAAGCGTGTGAAAATGCGCAAAATGCCAGAACTGCGTTTCAAGTATGATGACACACTTGAAAAAGCCAACCGCATTGAACGCGGGCTTAAAGAAGTGCGCGAACAGGAAAAAAAGAACAACAACAATGATACTGAAAAATAAAAGCGAGCGATCGCTTTTATTTTCATTATTAAAGGGTGCATGCCATGATTAAAGAAAAGCTTAAAACGGTCCCGCAAAAACCAGGAAGTTATCAAATGATGGATACGTATGGCAACATCATTTATGTGGGCAAAGCCAAAAATTTAAAGAACCGTTTGAGTTCTTATTTTACCGGTTCCCATGATTATAAAACCACCAAGATGCTAACCCATGTGGTGGATTTTACCTATATCGTAACAAGCAGTGAGCTTGAAGCGTTTATTTTGGAACTGGATTTAATCAAAAAGCATCAACCCCGCTATAATGTCCTCTTAACCGATGACAAGACGTATCCGTATATTGAGATTACACGCGAAAAACATCCCAAACTTATTGTGACGCGTAACGTCAAAAAGAAACACAGAAATTTGTTTGGCCCTTATACCAATGTCAAAGCCGCACGCGAAACCATCAAGGTGCTCAATAAGCTTTATCCTTTGCGTCAATGTGGACGTCTGCCCGATGAACCGTGCTTATATTATTATTTGGATCAGTGTCTCGCGCCCTGCATTAAACCAGTACAGCAGGAAACCTACCGCGACATTGAAAAAAACATTCGTGATTTTCTTAAAGGTAAAACCAGTCACGTCGTTAGTGAACTCAAAGAAAAAATGCAAACTGCAAGCGACAACTGGGAATTCGAAAAAGCGAGTGAATATAAATCGATGATTGATGCCATTACGACAACCACAACCCACGAACAGGCGGTTAACTTAAACGACATGGTGGACCGCGATGTCATTGGTGTTGCCCATGATGACAATCACTTGGCGTTTGCGATTGTCTTTGTGCGCAACGGTAAAATTGCGGCGTCCGATAGAAAAATCATGCCGTATTATTCTAATGTAAGCCAAGCCGTGGTTGAATACTTGGCCCAGTTTTATCAAAATTATCCAACCCCCAAGGAAGTCTTCGTCCCCCAAGATGTGAACAAGGACGAACTTGGCGAACTGATAGACGCTACCTTTCACACCCCCATGCGTGGTGTGAAACGCAAGATTCTGAATATTGCAAACACAAACGCAGAAGACACTCTTGCCAATGAACAGGCCGCAAGCCAACAAGAATACGATAAAACCTTTGGTGTGCTCGATGCGTTGAGTGAAAAACTTAATGTGCCCACCCCTTATCACATTGAAGCCTTTGACAACTCCCACACGTTTGGTGAATACCCTGTAAGCAGCATGGTGGTCTTTAAGAATGGCCGCCCAAGCAAACAGGACTACCGCAAATACCGTCTTGATGAATCTCAAAAACAAAGCGGCGATACCGACCAAATGCGTGAAGTGCTTTACAGGCGCTATCGCCGGGTGTTGATGGATGATCTGAAATGGCCTGATCTCATTGTGATTGACGGGGGCATCCAACAAATGAACATTGCTCAAAATGTGCTCCGTGAGCTCAATATGGACATTCCGTTTGCAGGACTTGTTAAAAACACCAAACATAAAACATCTGAGCTGATTGACATGTACGGGGAAACCAAACCCATCGACCCCCACAGCAAACTGTTTCAGTTTTTATCCCACATTCAAGAAGAAGCGCATCGCTTTGCGATCACTTTCCACAAGGACTTAAGGGAAAAAGGGGTCTATGAGAGTGTGCTTGACACCATCCCAGGTGTTGGGCCTAAAACCAAAAGCAAACTGCTCAATCACTTTAAGACCATCGATGCCATGAAGCGCGCGAGCATTGATGATTTTAAAGGATTGAATATCAATGAAAAAACCGCAACCAATATTTTGAACGCACTCAAAGGTGATGCCCATGACCATTAAAGGAAAAATCATACACTATGACGAGCACAGCCGTTTATTAAGTGTCATGACAATGCAGGGCAAAAAACGCATATATTTACAGCGTGCCATGCATCAGACTCATTTTAAATTCTTATCTCCCGGCATTTTTATTGCGGCGCGCACGCAAAAAGGAGAAGCGAAACGTAGACGCCGTCATATCCTTAAAGAGATGCTTACCCTCAGACAACCTTCACAAAGGCGCGTGAAAACCCTTTATTCTTACCGCAAAGTCAAAACACAAACGCGGGATTTCATCAATGCACTGGATTATAAACTGTTTTTGGATTTTGAAATGAGCATGCATCCGTATCATAAAACCAAAAACTTTAAACAAGAACTGATTCAGATTGGCTATTTGCTTGAAGACCCTAAGGGCAATATCATAAAGAAATTTTCAAGCTACATTACGCCGAGTAAACACAAAAAACTTACCAAGCGTACCACGAAGTTCTTAAATCTCACGCAAGAAGATGTGGATGCAGGCATGCAGTATCATGATTTTTATGTCCATTTTAAAACCTTGCTTGAAACCTACACGCCTGCGATTATTGTATGGGGCAAAAACGATGCACTCGCGCTCAAGGATTCCTACCGCATCAATAAGGTTAAATCTTTAACCAAATGGACGCGGTTTGTCAATTTATTAAAATTGCATAAGAATTATTTCAACATCAAAAATGACCTTGGACTCAAAACCGCCTTTGAAATGTATGGCAATACACTTGAAACCCAGCAACATGATGCCTATGAAGATGCATGGATGACCAAGCATGTCTTTGATGCGTTTAAAGCATACCTGAATGACCCTGTTCCTACAGTGAATATCCCGCCCAAATAAAGCGCTGACGCGCTTTTTTTCTTGTAGGGATGCGCTTAATTGTGTATAATGCAGTTGAGGAGGGGTTGGTATGCAAACACTTGAAACACGTCATCAAGCACACTTCAATCACCCCCATAATGACACTTATTTTGCGCCCATTCCTCTTAATATTCTGGGAGAGACGGCCGATGTCTTAAAGGGGCCGGTTTTAATTGCGGCTTATAATGAAGGGCTTCATGCAAGTGTCTCACAACGTGAAGATTTGACGCTTGAAATACACATGGATATTGCGGGCACCAAACATCATATTGAAATGAGTTATAACAATCTTGATGTTTATGATAGCACCATCTATGAGCGCTTGATTCGGGCCATGATTAAAAAACTTCAGTATGAAGGCTATAAAGTATTTAAGGGACTGAATATTACCATTGAAAGTAGCGCGGGTCTCCCAGTTGGCTATTCAGTATATGCGACGCTTGAAGTCCTTTTAATGCATATCCTCACCGCTCAGCATCACTTTAAGCTTTCAAAGGAAGCCCAGGTTCGCTATGCGTACTTGGCTGAAAAGTCACTCAATGAACTTCTGCCCACCATTGCCCAGCATTATGCGGTGATGTTTTGTAAAAACAATCATATTACCCTGCTTGATACCAAAACCTTGGATGCGACCCATTATCCTGTGAATGATTCGGTTTATTTTCTTGGTGTTTTTGTGGCACGGCCCAAGTTTTTGATTGATGAAGATTTGGGGAAACAAATTAAAGCCATCGATGAAGCCACAAAGACATTTAAACGCTATCGTTCAATTGATACCCTCGCTTCCCTTACCTTTAGTGACTTTAACGGACTTAAACACCTGCTCTCAAAACGTAAAACCTTGCCTTATGTTGAACATGTCATGTTTGAACTTGACCGTATTGACCAAGCGTCTCACTATCTTAAGAATAATGATTATTTCATGTTTGGCGATGTGCTTGAGCATTCGCATCACTCCTTGTTTGGGCTATATGATGTGGTCGCGCCCTATCATGAACGCATTGTCAATTACTTAATGGAAAATCATGCGTATGGCGCCCGACTTTGTACGATATCACACAACCAATTTGTGCTCGGTCTCTTTCACCGCGATGATGCGATCGATAAAGATGCCCTCAGTGAACACATCAGGCGCAGGCACAATAAGCATTTGCATATCGATGCCCTGCATTTTACCAACGGCATTGCCAATCAATAAAACATTGTCGGCATTACGATAAAAAAAGTGGCGTCCTTCATTTTTGGAAGGTCGCCACTTTTTTGGTTAATCGATATGGATGACTATTCAATAATGTTTTGTTCATGTCTGCACCGCTACTTTATAATTATTCTTAATTGTAATCTTATTTATAATATTTATGGGCATGGTACTGTTAAACGCCTTTATTCAGTGCTAAAATAAGACCAAGGATGTGGGATTATGGACATGAAATTATTTCGTGAAACACTCTTTGCGGGCACTGGCCTTGCACTCATTATTATCGGACTTATCATACGCGCGACCATCGAGGCCCCGATGGTGAGTGCTCTAGTTTTTGGTAGTGCATTTATCATTGCTGGGTTCTATAAAGCAAAAGAAGGGGTCCAAAACACCATTGCGGACCGGCATTTAAACGTTGAAATCTTAATGATTCTTGCGGCCCTTGCGGCGTTTATAATAGAAAACTACATGGAAGCGGCCGTCCTTATCATTATTTTTTCGATCAGCGGGGTCTTAGAATCCTTTGCGAATAAAAAAAGCGAAAAAGAACTTAAGAGCTTGCTAAATCTCGCACCAGAACAAGCGGTGAAATATGATGATGGAAAAGAAAGAGTCGTTCCACTCAGTGATGTTAATGTGGGCGATGTACTGATCGTCAAAGTCGGTGAAAAAGTGCCCGTTGATAGTACCGTCCTACGCGGTCAAAGTGGCATTGACCAATCCGCCATCACCGGTGAATTTGTGCCGGCCCCCAAAGGCGTCGGCGACACGGTGTATGCCGGTGCGATCAATTTAGAAGGTACCTTGATCATAAAGGCCACTAAAAATCCGGCCAACAGTGTCATTCAAAAAATTGTTAAGTTTGTCAAAGACGCCCAAGCCGACCAACCCACTCAAGCGACGAAAATAGAAACTTTTGAGCGCTACTATGTGTATGTTGTCATTCTCATGGCCATCCTTTTTATGGTCATTCCGCCTCAACTTGGCTGGCTCAGCCAATCGGACGCGCTCTACCGTGGCATCATTGTCCTTGTGGTCGGTTCACCGTGCGCGCTTGTCGCATCGATTGCGCCCGCAGTGCTCTCAGGGCTTTCCAATGCCTCGCGTCAGCATATTTTAATTAAAGGCGGCTCGATCATGGAAACCCTGACGAGTGTGGACCGTGTCTTTTTTGATAAGACCGGTACCATCACGACGGGCAAACCCCGAGTGCATGCACTGCACGTAAGCGGCATCAGTGAACAGCGCGCCAAGCGTGTGCTCGTGACCCTTGAAAGCCAGTCCACCCATCCAATGGCGCGCGCCATTGTGAATGCGTACGATGTGGCGCCTTATAAAGATGTTTTTACAAAAGAAGTGCCGGGGACGGGCATGACGGGCACGATTGAAACATCAGAGTTCAAAGTGGGCCGTTTTGACGGCGCATTTGAAGGTGATTTAAAAACCATTTATGAACGTGAACAGCGCGAAGGAAAAAGTTCAGTCAAACTGATTGAAAACGATAAGGTGGTTGGTGTCGTGATTTTAACCGATACCATCCGCGAGGATGCACGCGCGACCATGGACGCTCTCAAAGCCCGCGGCATCACACCCATCATGATGAGCGGGGACACGGTAGAAAGTGCGCGTCCCATTGGTGAGGCGGTCGGCATTGATATCATTGAAGGCGGATGCATGCCGGATGATAAAGTGACCCTTATTAACCAAGCGCGCAACGAAGGCCACAGCGTTTTAGTGATCGGGGACGGCATCAATGATGCGCCCGCGCTTCAAAAAGCGGACGTCGCCATCGCGATGGGGACTGGGACCGATATTTCACTTGAAACCTCAGACATTGTTTTTATAGACGACAAACTGAGCAGTCTAACTTATGTGATGGATTTGGCCATCCGCCAACAGCGCATCATCACCACGAATGTCATCTTTTCTGTGAGTGTGATTGTGCTCCTCTTACTGAGCAATGCAGTCGGCATGATGACACTGCCAATTGGTGTCTTGGCCCATGAGCTTTCAACCATCCTCGTCATTCTCAATTCCCTTCGTTTGCTTATCAAATAAAAGACGCCGCAGAAATTTCTGCGGCGTTTGCTTTATAGCGTTTTAATGACGGGTAAGATCATCGGATTACGCTCTGTTTTATTGACAATGTAGTCATTGAGCAAGCGAATCACATCGCGCTTGATGAGTCCGGTTTTGATGGTGTCATATTTGCTTAGCAAGTTTTTGACGTGGTTGTCAACCATGGCACTGAGCTCCTTGGTCAGTTCGGTGTGGCTTTTCATATAGACGAATCCGCGTGAGACAATTACGGAGTTTCCTTTTAGGCTCCGGTTTTTTTCATCAATGGTGATGACGATGCTCAAAAGCCCATCTTCACTTAAGATTTTACGGTCTTTTAGTACCACTGAGCCAATGTCGCCGATGCCTTTACCGTCGATATAGACGTTGCCTGCTGGCACACTGCCGGCTTTGCGTGCGCTCTTTTTCGTAAGTGCGAGCATATCGCCATTATCCATGACGAATTCATTCCCGCGCTTCACACCGCAGGCGATGCCGGTTTCCGCATGGATTTTAAGCATGCGGTGTTCACCGTGAATCGGCATGAAGTATGTGGGGCGCATCAGTTTAAGCATCAATTTAAGTTCCTCACTGCCCCCATGGCCTGAAGTATGCGTGTCACTCAGGGGTGAATGGGTGATGACGTTCGCATCTTGCTTAAACAGTTGATTGATGGTTTTATTGACTGATGGCTGGTTGCCGGGGATGGGGCTTGAAGAGAAGATGACCGTATCGCCAGGCTGTACTTTAATTTGTTTGTGTGTGCCGTTGGCGATGCGTGAAAGTGCCGCAAACGGTTCACCCTGTGAGCCCGTTGAAATGATGGTGATTTCATGCGGGGCGAAATGTTTGAGCGCCCGCGGAGATACAAAGGTACCATGGGGCGCTTTGATGTAGCCCATTTGTTGTCCGACTTCAACGGTGCGTTCCATACTGCGGCCAAACACGGCGATTTTTCGTCTTGAGGCAATGGACGCTTCAACGATTTGTTGGACGCGGTGAATGTTGCTTGCGAATGTTGCGACGAGTGCGCGTCCTTTGATGTTGGCAAAAATATCCTTGATGTTTTCACTGACGGTGGTTTCACTTTTGGTGAAGGCATCAATTTCCGCATTGGTGGAGTCACTCAGCAGTAACAACACCCCATTATGCCCAAGCTTTGCCATTTTGGCATAATCCGCGTCGGGTCCGGTCGGTGTAAAATCGAATTTGAAATCTCCGGTGTGAACGATCTTACCGTGCGGGGTGCCCACAACAACACCGAATGAGTCGGGGATGGAGTGGTTGGTTCTGAAAAATCCCACAGAAAGGTGTTTAAACCGAATGATGTCGTTTTCGAAAAATTCCAAGAGGTTGTAGTGAATTCCCTTGTGTTCTTCCATTTTGTTTTTGATCAAGCCAACGGCCAGGCCGTTCGCATAGATCTTGGGTATTTTGACATGACGTAAAAGCCAGGGGATCCCGCCAATATGGTCTTCATGACCATGGGTGATCACCAACGCTTTAATTTTATCTTGATTCTCAGCGAGATATGTATAATCGGGAATGACATAATCAATCCCAAGGAGCGAGTCGTCGGGGAACATAATGCCAGCGTCAATAATGACGATTTCATTTTGGTATTCCACGACATACATATTTTTTCCGACTTCACCAAGACCGCCTAATGCAAAAACACCCACTTCATGTTTTTTAAAAATTTGATTTTGCATTTTGCGTCCTCCTATAATTTTCTGAAAGTGTTTCATTGCCTACCCATTATAGCTTATTTTCCGCGATAAATAAACGCTTATGTGTTATAATTTTAATCAAAGGTGATGTCTATGGGCAAGAAACATATCCTGTTTTTCGATGTGGATCACACACTGTATAATCCTAACACAAAATCGGTCCCGCAATCCAGTATTGATGCACTTGCGCGCGTTAAAGCACGCGGGGATACCAGGCTTGTGATCGCGACGGGCCGTGCATATTACATGCTTGAGGTCATTGATGCCATCAAGCCTTTTTTTGATGCCTTCATCACCATTAACGGTCAAATCATTTTTGCGGATGGCACCATGATTCATGACGACCCCATGGATGAAACCCTGGTTCAAAAGGCGAAAACCATTTTTGAACGCGAAGCGTTGACGTACGGCTTCATTGGCAGTCAAACGCAAGCGGTCAATCAAAAAAGCGCGTACGTTGAGGCGATGTTTGAAGAACAAAACCTTCCCTACCCTGTTGAGGACCCGGCGTTTGATATGCATCACGATGTCTATCAAATGTGGGCGTTTGCGGACACGCCGCATTTAAAAATCATCGAATCTCATTTTGACAACCGCGTGGTTGTGCCGTGGCTCACTGATGGCTTTGATATCATTGCGCCCGGTAAAGACAAGCGCGAAGGGGTGATGCGCATCTTGAAACATTACGGCGTGGATGCCCACCAGGCGGTTTGTTTTGGGGATGGGGCGAATGATGCGGCCATGCTTGAAGCCATGCCTGTTTCGGTGGCGATGGGCAACGCAACGAAGGACGTCAAAGCACGCGCCACCCATGTGACCGATACGTTTTGTAACGACGGCATCGCCAAAGCATTAAAAAAGCTGGGGTATATCCGATGAAACCACATGCTTATGCGGAAGTCATCATCGATATTGAACATGCGACCCTTGATAAACCGTTTGATTATAAAATCCCTGGCCCCTGGCAACCCATCATCACCCGCGGCATGCGCGTTGAAGTGCCCTTCAACCATCAAGTGCGCGCCGGGGTTGTCATTCAAACCAAAGCGTCAAGCACGGTTCAAAATATCAAACCGATTCGCGCCATCCGCGACATTGAACCTTATTACAATGACGAACGCTTGGAGCTTGCGAGCAGTCTTGCGTTTCGTCATGTGCGTCCGCGCATGGCGTATTTGAACGCCATGTTACCAAGTGCACTTTCGCTTAAACGCGATGTGAAATATGTCAAGCGTGTGGATGACTTACCTGAAACGCTCAAACCCTATTTTGAACATGTCAGCACCATCGATAAAAAAACCATTGCGCACCGTGACCTTCAGGCGTTTAAAGACGCAGAAAACAAAAACTTGATCAAAAGCACGCTTACGCTCAAACAAACCGCGCGCAAAAAGACCCATAAACGCATTACCTTGTTAGAAGACCGTCCAGTAAAGGGATCCAAACAGCGTGCCATTATCGATTATCTTAAAACCCATGGTCCCGCTTTGAAGCGTACCCTTTTACGTGAAACCGGTGCGGCGGCCAGTACCCTCAAACGCTTGGAAGATCAAGGAATCGTTCATGGTGCACAAGAAGAACAGTACCGCCACATTGAAAGTGTTTATGCGGATAATGCCAAAGTGGTTGACCATACAGAAGACCAACGAGCCATCATTGACACCATCGCCTCGTCGCTTAAACACTACAGTGAGCATTTGATTCACGGTGTGACTTCAAGCGGAAAAACCGAAATTTATATTGCGCTTACCAAGGCGGCCTTAGCGCACGGGGCAGTCATCATATTGATTCCTGAAATTGCGATCACCCCCCAAATTTTGGCGCGCTTTAAGGGTGTTTTCAAAGAACGCGTCGGTGTTTATCACAGTGCGCTTTCACCGGGGGAACAGTATGATCAGTGGCGCCAGGCCCTGAGGGGTGAAAAAGACATTTTGATTGGTGCGCGCAGTGCCATTTTTGCGCCTTTTGAAACACTCGGTCTCATCATTATTGATGAAGAACAAAGTGACGCCTACATTCAGCGCGAACAGGCGGAATATGATGCACGTGAGGTGGCCCGCATTCGCGCGGCCACCCATCAGGTGCCTCTTGTTCATGGCAGTGCAACCCCATCGGTTGAAACCTATTATAAGGCGAAAGAAGGGCGCATTCACCTTCATATCCTTAAAGATCGCGCCCTTGGCGCAAAGCCTCCGCGCATTCAGCGTGTTGATATGAAAAAGGAATTTAAATCCGGCAACGCCTCCATCTTATCTGGTACACTCAAGGATGCGATTGAAACGCGGCTTAAACGCGGTGAACAGACGTTACTTTTAATTAACCGGCGTGGACATGCCAATTTCGTACTTTGTCGTGATTGTGGGAAACGGATCATCTGTCCCCACTGCGATGTGTCCTTGACCTATCACCACCATAAACGCGTGATGAAGTGTCATTACTGTGGCCACGAAGAAGCGGCCCCCTCAAGGTGTCCCGCGTGCGAATCAAAACACATTCGCTATATGGGTCTTGGTAGTGAGAAAGCGGAATCACAGGTTAAGACATTGTTTCCTTCCGCAAACGTGATGCGTCTTGACCGTGATACGACAAAGAAAAAGGGATCGCATGAAGCGTTGCTTTATCAGTTTGAAACAACAGGCGATATCCTCATTGGCACGCAGATGATCGCTAAGGGTCTCGATTTTCCGCGCGTCACCCTGGTGGGGGTACTCAGTGCGGACATGGCGCTTTTTGTGCCAGACTTTTATGCGGAAAGCGAAACGTTTTCCTTGCTCAGTCAAATCGCCGGGCGAAGTGGGCGGCGAGACAAACAAGGCGAAGTGATCATCCAGGCCTACGATGCGTCGCATGATGTCTTAAAAGCCGTAGAAGACAGTCACTACCCTTCATTCTATGCCCGTGAGATTGCGTTTAGGAAAGCCGCCCGCGTTGAACCGTTCAATCAGCTCACGCTGATTGTTGTTTCTGATGTATCGTATGATGCGGCGTATCATCAGGCGCTTACGCTCAAACGCACCCTGAACCATGGTTCACTGGATGTCCTTGGACCCAGTGACGCCCGACCCGTCAAACGCCGCGATCAGTGGCGGGTGCAGTTACTGATCCGCCATCACGGACAGCCCAGTATCTATCCGAAACTGAGTGATGCGGTCCATGCGTTTTCAAAAGGCAAAACGCATGTCACATTGACACAATATCCAAGAATATTTTAGGAGTGATTTATTTGGCTACCGTTTTTATGGGAACCCCTGAATTTGCCCGTACCGTTGCGAATGCCATCCATGATGCCTACCCCATTGACCTTGTGATCACCCAGCCCGATAAACCAATCGGACGCAAGAAAACCATGCACTCACCGCCCTTAAAGGTATTCGCAGAGGAAAAAGGCATTGAATGCATGCAGCCAAGGCGCATCCATGATGTGCTTGATACGCTTGAACGCCGCAATATTGATCTGATTATCACGGCGGCCTATGGTCAGATTTTACCGACGCGTCTTCTTCGCATGCCCGCCCTTGGTGCGATCAATGTTCATGCCTCGCTGCTTCCGAAGTTACGCGGTGGCGCCCCTATTCAGCGTGCGATTGAACGCGGATACCGTGAAACGGGTGTAACGATTATGTATATGAGTGAAAAAATGGACGCAGGCGACATCATCTCTCAGCGCAAAATATCAATCAGCGACGATGAAACCTCAGCGAGTTTATTTGAAAAACTGGCCCGCCTGGGCGGTGAATTATTAAAAGATACGCTTCCTGACATTTTTAACAATAAAGTCTCGGCCACCCCGCAAAAAACGAGTGAAGTCACCTATGCTTATACCATCAAGCGTGAAGAGGAAATGCTCGATTTCACTGAAACCGCTCAAACCCTTGAGCGTAAAATACGGGCGTTTTATCCTTCACCGGCGTGTTATTTCACCGTAAAC
>PUMO01000089.1 GCA_003551405.1 Mollicutes bacterium
GGAGTACGATCCGACCTTAAGAAAAAAGCGTGGGGTTTGGTACACCCCGGAGCCGGTGGTCAATTTTATCGTTAGAGCGGTTGATGATATTTTGAAAGAAGAATTTAATTTAACAGAAGGGCTGGCGGATAATACTAAAACGGAGATAAAGGTCGATGTACAAGGTAAAAAAGAAAAGCTGGATGTTCATAAGGTGCAGATCCTTGATCCAGCAGTGGGCACAGGCACTTTCTTGGCTGAAATCATAAAGCTTATATACCAGAATTATAAAACGCAACAGGGGGTATGGAACGATTATGTTGAAAACCATCTTATCCCCAGGTTAAATGGTTTCGAGCTATTGATGGCCCCTTATGCTATGGCCCACTTGAAGCTGGATCTTCTTTTATCTGAAACTGGCTTTATGCCAAACAAAGACCAGAGATTAAGGATATTCTTAACCAACGCTTTAGAGGAATATCATCCGGATACAGGAACGATCTTTGCCTCCTGGTTAAGTCAGGAAGCGAATGACGCCAATTTTATTAAAAGAGATACCCCGGTAATGGTGGTTTTGGGGAATCCGCCTTATAGTGTTAGTAGTGCAAATAAGAATGACTGGATAAATGATCTTATTGCAGATTATAAGGAAGGGCTAAATGAGAAGAAAATAAATATTGACGATGATTATATTAAATACATTCGATATGGTCAGCATTTTGTAGAAAAAAATGGAGAAGGCATTTTAGCTTATATTTCTAATAATAGCTTCCTTGATGGTATAACGCATCGTTCTATGCGAAAGAAGTTACTACAAGCCTTTGATAAAATTTATATCCTTAATTTACATGGTAGCATTAAAAGAAGGGATAAAACTATAGACGGGGGAAAAGATGAAAACGTTTTTGATATACAACAAGGAGTATCAATAAATATATTTGTAAAAAGTAGATGGAATGATAAAAGAGAGAAAAAACTAGCACAAGTATATTATTGTACCCTCCTTGGGTTAAGGGAAGATAAATATTCTTTTTTAGTGAAAAATAACATGAATACAATTGCTTGGGTAAGACTCGAATATAGATCTCCAGGCTATTTCTTTGTATTCAAAGACTTAAAACAACCTGATCGCTACGAAACAGGTTTTCATATATGTGATCTTTTTATTGGGCATAATTCTGGAATTCAAACCAAAAGGGATAAGTTAACTGTAAGCTTTTCAGAAAAAGAGGCAAGGGACAAAATTGAATTTATTTGTAAGCATGATATAGAAGAAATAAGAAATTATTATAACCTACCATCCGACGGCCGCGATTGGAGTGTAGAAAATGCGCGCCATGATCTTTTGAGTAATAATAAAGATATTATAAATGTTTTGTATAGACCCTTTGATTTAAGAAAGATGATATATACAGGTACAACAAAGGGGTTTATAGCTTATCCAAGACATAACACAATGAAACATTTTATAAGCCGTCATAACTTGGGGTTAATAACAGTAAGGCAGCAAAGTACTTTTAATTTTCAACATGCGTTCATTACAAAAAATATCGTGGAGAGTGGAGCGATATCTTTACAGACAAAAGAATGGGGGTATGTTTTTCCTTTATATACCTACGAAGAGGACCACACAATATTAAACGATAATGACCTACCCGACCGCAAACCCAACTTAAACATCGATATTGTCAATCAAATAGCTGAAAGCCTCAATTTAAGGTTCACACCAGAAAAAGAAGAAACAGAAGGAATGTTGGCTCCCATAGATATCCTGGATTATATCTATGCTATTTTGCACTGTCCCAGCTACAGAGAAAAGTATAAAGAATTCTTGAAGATAGCTTTCCCCCGTGTTCCTTATCCAAAGGACAAAGATGTATTTGGGAAACTTGTGGAATTAGGAGGACAGCTGAGAAAGCTCCACCTTTTAGAAAGTCCAGCAGTGGATGAGTATATTACGTCTTACCCGAAGGACGGGAGCAACGAGGTAGAAAAGGTTAACTATGAAGACGGTAAAGTGTGGATTAATAAGGACCAGTATTTTGAAGGGGTGCCTCAGGAAGCCTGGGAGTTTTACATCGGCGGATATCAGCCAGCCCAGAAATGGCTGAAAGATAGAAAGGGCAGAGTGCTGGGTTTTGATGATGTTAAACACTATCATAAAATCATCAAGGCCTTAGTTGAAACAGATAGGGTTATGGGGGAGATCGATTTAGTTGTTGGGGAAGACATTTAAAGCATGGGGACAGGAGAATTTAGTGCTTATGTTTATTGAAATTATTGAGAAGGCGACAACAAGCATATACTGGGATATTTTTGGCACGTTAGTTGCCATATTTGTTGGTGTAATTTTCACCTGGTTGTTTTCTTATCTCTATTACAGGAAAACAACTACATATGCTCAGAGGTTAAATAGCATTTTATTCAAAGAATTAAGTGAGTTGAACCCTAACAAAAGTTTTAAAATAGAGCACGATGAAAAAGGGCTGCCTAAACAGGTGGTGTTTGTTAACGTTACTGCAGAAGTTGGTGTGGCGGCAAATGTAGAAACAAAA
>PUMO01000071.1 GCA_003551405.1 Mollicutes bacterium
CACACACACACACACACACACACACACACGCACACACACGCGCACCCACACACCACATGCCTCCACCGCCTGCAGGGCCACTCTTTGTGTACGCCATGTTCCGGGCAGAGAACTTGTGGGGTGAGTTCGGGCGTGACCTTCAAAACACACGCCACCCTGAGGCCAACATGTTGGGCCGTGCTGCAGACAAGGAGTTGATGGGGCTCCATGTATTGTTTCATGAGAGCAAGGGGGAGAGCAAGGCCATGAAGGCGCGGTCTGAGGTGTATGGGCAGCATGAATTGTTGCGGTGTGCTGCAGTAGGCATTGAGGGCGAGCCTCTGCGTGCAAGCATGAGTGTTAGCAATGGCGCGGGCGAGATGAGGGCGGGGGACAAGGGGTTTGAGCACTTGCACAAGATGTACATTGGGTTGGACCGTGAGTTTTCCACATTGTGGCAGGAGTTCGTTGAGGAGAAGGCTGCTGAATTGAAAGCCAGGCACAGGTGGAGTGATGCGCAGGCAAGCAGGAGCGGTGCAGAGGGGGGCTGGGAGTTTGCGCGCGAGCAGTTGCCTACAATGCATGCAGAGTTTGCCATATGGGGCAGCAGGGAGGATGCCACCGAGTCTGAGCGGGCTTTGTCCAGGATTTGGCCACGTGACTTGCAACCGTTGCGGATCATTCGCATTCAAGGGGAGCCCTTCAAAGTGGGTGACTGGGTCTGTGCTAGGCCAAATGAGGATGATGTGTTTGAAGTGCCTGATGCTGACCAGCCGGAGAAGGCTGGCCTGCCCAAGAAGGGCGTGCCTGTGCAGATGTGGTTTGGTGAGGTGAAGAAGATGTGGCGGCACAGCCGGTCCTTTGGGTTGCAGGATGTTGATTTCTTTGAGGTGCAGTGGCATAGGACTGTGTCCAGGGGTGAGGGCGGGCCATACGACGTGCAGCTGCAGTCCCCCATTGTGTACAAGCGTCCAGACCCCGAGTCGTTGAACGAACCCTTCTGTGCTGCCAAGAGTGTGCTGCCCATCAAATCCATGGCTTGTGACCACCCTGCACCCAGTGTTGCAGGGCAGAGGTGGCTTGTGCTCATTCGGGAGACCTGGCAACCAATGGCAGCTGCAGGCCTCCCTGTCCCTTACCCCCCTTTGGTCAAGTACCAGTAGCATTCTTTGTGTGAATTGATTTTGTACAGAACATGTCGTCCTTTGTCCATCGCTTGTCCATTGCTTGTCCATTGCTCATGATGATCATCTCTGTAAGCTAATGCCCCTCCCTCAATGTCTGTGCAATCAAGTCCTCATGAAGATCAGCCCTCCAGGCAAGCCACAGCCAGCAGGCCTGCGTGCCCGCACCGCGGCGCGCCCTGGGGCGTGCACTTTCCAGCAGCCTCAGAATTTACTCAGCCAGGGCAGCTTCCATTCCCTCAAAATGAGCAAGTATACAGATGCTGACGTTAAGATCACAGCAGAGCTGATGGGCTGGCGCGTGGATGAGCAGCGCACAGCGGGCCTGGCGAGGAACCTCTGCAGCTGCGGCTTTGCGCCGTCCAGCCCTGGCGCGGCAAAGGTGGCGGCACTCAGCTACGTGCATGACCCAAGGGGCACCGAGAAGGAGGTCCTGGGGCTGGAGGATGCCAGCGCGCAGGCGACAGGCGAGGCGCCCACGCTTGGCGCCGTGCGGAGGGTCCTGCAGGCCCTTCAGGCAAAGGAGCTGCCGGACGCGGAGAACACTGCCTCCCTCGCCAACCAGCCCCCTCCCCCCCCAGCAGCAGCAGCAGCAGCACTTGCAGCAGGGGGCGGGGGCGGGGCAGCGGGGGGCGCGTTGACCGGCGCCCTTCCCCCGCAACCGCCGCCGCCGCAGCAGCAGCAGCAGCGGCAGCCCCCCACGGCAGCCCCAGCAGCTCAGGGCGAGGGGATGTACCAGCTCAAGCAGCACTCCCTGGTGCACAACATCCTCATGGACCAGGTTGCAGTCATGCAGGAGGAGGAGGGCCTGGTGTGGGTGACCAGCGAGGGCGCGCAGTGGAAGGGCGGGGTGGTGCGCGGGGGGTTGGGGGGTGAGCTGACAGCAGATGGGCAGCGGCACCTGGCGGACATCGAGCAGCGGCTCCTCAGCAGCAGCAAGTGGGGGTGGGTCAGGTCCTTCTGGCCGTCGCTCGCGGGCCTGGGTGGCGAGGAGACGGGGACCGCCCACGAACAGCTACTCCGCTGGATCCACGTCCTGATGCGCCGCAGGAGGGAGACTAGGGGCACCAGCGGTGAGTGTGCGCGTGTGGGGGGGATGCTTGCATGCGTTTGACCGCGGGCGTTACGGTCAACTGCCCTCCGCCTGTTACACCTGCGCACTCCTGCCTCCTGCCTGCCTTGCCTGCGCACTCCCTACATGGCGACCATGCAGCGCATCATGCATCATGCAGCCCTCGACTGCCTTGGCTAGCGCGCGCAGCTCGCGACCATGCCGTCCGCACGCCCTCGTCACGCATGCGCAGGCCACTCCAGCTCCGCCACTGAGCCAAAGAAGGGCGCCAAGGGCGCCCCACCCCCAGCAGCGC
>PUMO01000222.1 GCA_003551405.1 Mollicutes bacterium
AGATCTCGATTATGTGAGCATGGAAACCGACCATGTGGTCGGCTTGCCAGGTAAAAGCGGCACCCCTTCCCCAGCAACCGCGTGGGGCGCATTCCATGGTATTCGCGCCGCACTTGAAGTCATATATGGAACAGATGATATGAGCGCGCGTACCTTCGCAGTGCAAGGCGTTGGTCAAACGGGTGATTACTTGATTGGTAATTTGCTTGACGCTGGCGCAAAAAAAGTCTACTTTTCTGAAATCAACGAAAAACATATTAAGAAAATCAATGAAAAATATCCAGACGTCGAATTTGTTGACCCAGATGACTTTTACAGTTTAGATGTCGATGTACTTGCGCCCTGTGCACTCGGTGCGGTCTTAAACGATGAAACGATTCCTTCCATCAAAGCGAAAATTGTAGCAGGAACGGCCAACAATGTACTTGAAGATGAAGAAAAACATGGTCAAATGGTTCAGGATAGAGGCATCCTCTATGCGCCTGACTTTGTTATTAACGCGGGGGGCCTCATCAATGTTTACCATGAAACCAAAGGCTACAATGAAACGGCCGCTTACCGTGACATTGAACGCATTTATGATCGGTTGCTTGATGTTTTCAAGATTTCTAAAGACACCGGCCAGCATACACAGCGTGCAGCCAAGACTTTCGCCAAACAACGCATTGATACCATCAACAACGTCACCGCCAATTACGTTAAACGCTAATGCGTAGAATCACGGTCCTCAGTGGCCACTATGGCAGCGGAAAAAGTGAGATTGCGCTCAATTTGGCAATTGAGCATCGTGTTGATATGGTGATTGACTTAGATGTTGTCAATCCTTACTTCAGAGTCCGCAGCCAACGCGCATTATTAAAAAGACATAACATCCACTGTGTGGAGTCCACCATTCAAGACGCGCCGGGCAGTGACCTCCCCTATATTTCAGGGGAGGCCACGCGGCCGTTTTACAATGAGGATATCCATGCGATTTATGATTTGGCCGGGACCGACTCGGGTGCAAAACTGATGCGTCAATATGACGCCATGATAGATCCAGACATCATTGATTTTTACCTGGTCATTAATATCTATAGACCCGATACGCAAACGGTAGCGGCCATTGTTCATCTAAAAGAAATGCTTGAAGCGGGGGCGCAGCTTCGTTTTAACGGACTCATCAACAATTCAAACATGCTTGAACACACCACCCATGATGATGTGTTAAGCGGCCAAAACGTCTTGCGCGATGTTTCAAAACGAACCGGCGTGCCGATTGTCATGACGTACTTAAGCCCGCATCTTAAATTTAAAGCGGGATATGACGGCACGGTCAAACAACTCACGCGCTATTTGAATGTGCGTGGCTAAGGAGGAAACCTATGGCTGCCAAAGGCCGTATTATAATCGAAAAAGACCGCTGCAAGGGATGCAATCTCTGTGTGCATCATTGCCCGGTCAACATTTTAAAACTCGACACAAGCACCACAAATAAAAAAGGGTACACGCCACTGATGGTTACGGACATGGACAAATGCATCGCCTGTAGTTTCTGTGCGATGATGTGTCCGGACAATGTCATTACGGTTGAGCGTTTTGTCAACCCTTAAGGAGGAACGCATGGCTAAAATTTTAATGAAAGGCAACGAAGCCATGGCCCAAGCGGCCATTGAAGGCGGGTGTGAGGCGTTTTTTGGTTATCCAATCACGCCTCAGAATGAATTGCCTGAATATTTAAGTAAACATATGAAACGTGACGGACGCATCTTTGTCCAGGCGGAAAGCGAAGTCGCAGCGATCAACATGGTTTATGGTGCGGCGGGCAGCGGTGCGCGCGTCCTAACGTCTTCATCGTCCCCCGGCATCGCCTTAAAGCAAGAAGGCATTTCCTATCTTGCGGGCAGTGAGCTGCCTGCAGTCATCATTAATGTGATGCGCGGTGGACCCGGGCTTGGCGGCATTCAGCCAAGCCAGGCCGATTACAACCAAATCACACGCGGCGGGGGAAACGGGGACTATAAGGTCCTTTCCTTTGCGCCTGAAACCTTACAAGAGACTGTCAACATCATCAAACAAAGTTTTGCGCTTGCGGATTATTACCGCAATCCCGTCATGATTGCGGTGGATGGGTTGCTTGGACAGATGATGGAACCTGTCGATTTAAAAGAACCTGTTACCAAAAAAGAATCACCTCAAAAAGACTGGGCCGCAACCGGTGAATCCGGTGCACGCGGCAAACGCAATACGATTGCGTCCCTTTATCTTGACCCACAAAAACTTGAAGACCATAACCATCATCTTGCCAGTAAGTATCAAGAAATGGAACAAAGTGAACAACGCTATGAAATGGTCAATATGGACAGTAACCCCGAGATTGTGCTTGTGGCGTATGGATCGATGGCGCGGATTGCGCGCAGTGCAATCGAATCCCTGAAAGAAGAAGGCATCAATGTTGGTTTACTCCGTGTGATCAGTCTTTATCCGTTCCCTGTTGAAGCCTTTGATACGCTTAGTGAAAAGGTAAA
>PUMO01000193.1 GCA_003551405.1 Mollicutes bacterium
AACTGAAGCTCTTGCGGTACTTGAAGGTTTAGAACGCGGACCAGCAGGAAACACAAGTTTGGCTGTCGCATTTGACCTAGCACAATCTATGAAAGAAGATGAAATCATTGTTGTCCAAGAATCAGAATACACAGGGGCTGGTAAGCACCATCAACCGCAGTTATCCTTTGCTAAGAAAAATAATGTTGAGTTACTTTTTGGTAATCCATTAGAGGAAACACCAGGGAAAAATATTATCTTTCCCAAGAGTGGGCAAGATATAAGAAGTGTTGAAGTGCCTGTTGATCGTTTCAGGAAATCATATTTAAAACGTGTACTCAATAATGATTTGAATCAAAAAGATATTGATTTTCTAAAGTATGAATTAAATGTGGACGAGGAAAAAATCAAGATGTTAATGGAGGCGCTACAAAATGAAAGAGAGAATTGATGATTATAATAAACGAAGGGAAAAACTTAAAGATTTAAGTGATCAAGAACTTAAGGCTTACTTTTTTAAGCTTGCTGAAAAGATTGTAGACCCTTTAGTAGATTTAGGCCATAAAAATACAAGTAAATCAATTGAAAGAAGTGTATTATTGCGTATGGGGTTTTCTAGTATTGAAGCCAATGGAATTGTTGATTTATTAGGAGAAAATGATTTGCTTCGTAAAGGTGCTGGTCATTGCGTATATAAAGTAGCCTCAAAGAATAATTTATCGATTCGCGATGCAGGCTTACAGATAGCTAAAGGACATCACTTATCTTTCTTAAAGGAGGTCTTTGATCTCAATGGATAAGCTGAACCCAACAGATAAACTGGATATTCATTATATTTTAAAAGATTTGGATAAGTATAGACCCAAACGTCGGGGGTGGACTTGGAGAAAAGCGGGTCAAACAAAGATTGGTCCGTTTAACTTTAAACAAGCAAGCGAATCATTAAAGAATTATGTCCCACTTCAGAGCGCTCAGTTTTTAGGAGGGATTGATCCACAACCAGATGCTGTTGTGACTGCTGAAATAGCTTCTGGTAGATTTGAAGACGATATTCGTAGATTTAGAATGGCTGCTTATCATGGCGCGGATCATATCATGGTCATACGTACAGCAGGACAGTCTCATTTTGATGGATTATTAGAAGGGACACCGCAAGGTATTGGTGGTATTCCAATCACAAGAAAACAAGTACGCGCTCAACGTAAAGCACTTGATTATATTGAAGATGAAGTTGGACGACCAATTAACTATCATTCCTATGTTTCGGGTGTTGCTGGCCCGGAGATTGCAGTACTATTTGCTGAGGAAGGCGTAAATGGTGCACATCAAGATCCTCAATACAATATTTTGTATAGGAATATAAATATGGTCCGTAGTTTTGTGGATGCAGCTGAAAGCAAAAAGCTTCTTGCATTTTCTGATATCGCTCAAATTGACGGTGCTCACAACGCCAATGCAACAGCTCGAGATGCTTGGAAGGTTATGCCGGAATTGTTGGTTCAACACGCAATTAATTCTGTGTTCAGTGAAAAAGTAGGCATTAAACCTGAAAACATTGCCTTGTCTACTGTTCCTCCTGCAGCGCCACCTTCACCGGATCTTAAACTTAATCTTCCGTATGCGGTCGCGCTCAGAGAATTCTTTGACCGTTATAAAATGCGCGCACAAATGAATACTAAATATATGGATTCTTCCACACGTGAAGCCACTGTGACACACGTTTTAAATCTTTTGATTTCACGTTTAACCAGTGCGGATATCCAAAGTACAATTACACCAGATGAGGGAAGAAACGTACCTTGGCACGTTTATAACATCGAAGCATTGGATACAACGAAACAAGCTATGATGGGAATGGATGACCTCTTAAGTATGGTTGGTATTAAGGATGAGGGATACATTCAGGACAAGAAACGTGAAATTCAGGAACGTGCGGTGTTGATGTTTGAAGAAATCCTTGAAATCGGTGGATATTTCGAAGCCGTTGAAGCTGGTATGTTTGTCGATAGCGGTGAATATCCAGAGCGTAATGCGGATGGCATCAAACGTGAAATAGATGGAGGTATTGGCGCAGGTTCTGTTATTCCGCGCGATGATGACTATATGGCCCCAGTCACCGCACACTATGGTTATAACAATCTAAGACAATACGGAGAAATGTATGAAAACGATCCAGCCAAGCTCATTGATGGCTCGACTTTTGAAAAACCAGAGAAAATCCAATTTATTGACGAATTAGATGAAAATGATAATGTATATCTTCGCATGGAACAAACCGAGAAGTATAGAAATACGAACCGAATTAAACCAGAAGTGGAATGGCTCGGTGATGGAGTAATCACTGTTGACATGTTCTTCCCATCAGCCAAAAAGATAGCAATAGAAGCTGCCATTGAGGCAGGAAAACAGATGAATTTAACAGATGTCGAAATGATACACAGAGAAACACTTCATCCTAGTGAAGGCACGCGCGTTCAAATTAAGGGACGTGTAAACTTCGATATTGATATTGATTCCCTGGTACT
>PUMO01000207.1 GCA_003551405.1 Mollicutes bacterium
AAGACTTACGTGATGATTTGGCTGAAGTGTATCCTGGTTTATCTGTCAGTGAGTGGCAAGCAAACAACCAAGATCTGCTTGGGGGCTTGCAAGGCCAAAGTGTCTCTAGTGTCATGATACAGGTATTTGTCATGATCAGTGTGGTACTGGGTATTGCCAGTGTACTTGCGATTACGGTTTTACAAAAATCGCGTCAGCTTGGTATTTTAAAAGCCATGGGCATCACGGATAAACGCGCCAGTTTGATTTTTTTGTCCCAAGGCTTTATTCTTGGCGTTTTGGGTGCCATCATCGGCGTGTTGTTCGGACTTTTCCTGACATGGTCGTTTACCACCTTTGCGGTTGGGCCGGATGGTGAACCGGTCGTATCACTGCTTATCGATCCGTGGTTTATCTTGCTTAGCGCAAGCATTGCGATATCTGCGAGTGTGATCGCAAGCATCATTCCTGCATTCAGAGGCGCAAAGTTAAGTGTTATCGAGGTGATTCGCAATGGCTGAAAAAGCGCTCAAGTTAGAAAACATCGAAAAAGAATACGGACAAAAAATCAAAACCAAAGTGCTTCACGGCATTTCACTTGAAATTGATAAACACAGCTTCACTGCCATTATCGGTCAGAGCGGATCAGGCAAAAGCACCCTTTTAAACATTATTGGAACCCTTGACACGCCCAGTGCTGGAAGTCTCACAATCCTCGGTGAGAAAGCCTCGCAAATGGATAAAAACCGACTGGCATCACTGCGCAATAAAACAATTGGTTTCATTTTCCAACATCACTATCTTTTGCCTGAATTCACAGCACTTGAAAACATTCTCATGCCTGTACGCATTCAAAAAGGAAAAGTGACCCGGGCGGATTATGACTATGCGCTTGAGCTCATCGATTTTGTGGGACTCTCAAGCGTCAAAGACAACCGTGCAACCGACATGTCTGGGGGCCAACAACAACGCACGGCGATTGCGCGTGCGCTGGTCAATAAGCCTGAGATCATTTTAGCCGATGAACCAACAGGCGCACTTGACAGTGATACGACTGAAAAAGTTTACGAACTCATCAGAAAGATTAATGAAACGTACAATACAACATTCATTGTCATCACCCATGACAAAACCGTTGCGGAAAAAGCGGCGCGCATTATTGAACTTAAGGACGGCCGTGTGCACATGGACGTATGGACAAAAAATAAGGGGGATCATATTCGTGAAAATCTTGGTGCTCAGTGATATTCACGGCAATAAGAAACGGTTTAAATCACTATTGGAAACCCCACACATAGCAAGCTGTGATGTCAAAGTCTCTTTAGGTGATCAGGAAATAAACAATAAATTGCTAAATCAATATGATATAAATGCAGTGAAAGGCAACGCGCCATTTGACAGCGGTGAAGGCCATACCAAAATTTTAGATGTTGCAGGGTGGCGCTTAATGATTGCGCACGGCCATAAGATGCGTGTTGAACGTGATTATAAAACGATTCACTACCGCATGGAAGAAGAACATGTCGACATTGCTATGCATGGCCACACGCACCGTATGGCGTACAGTGAAAACGATGGCAAGGTCATCATCAATCCGGGGGCCGTCAACCAATCAAGAGACTTGAATCCTGAATCTTACATGATACTTGAACTCAATGATAAAACCGCTGTTTTTCGTTGGTTTGACGTGTATGACCATGAAGAACTTGCTCGCCGGGTATTTCAAAAATAGAACGGGTGAAAACCGTTCTTTTTTTATCAATACTACCGGTCGTGCATGCTTTTTATTTTAGTGATTTTATGGTAAACTTTTAAATGATACGAAAGAGGGGTTATCCGTATGAGTAAACAAACAAAAAGACCTAAAACACGCGCTGAAATGCGTGAGTACATCATATCGAAACTGTACCAGATGGATATGGATTCGGAATATGCGGTGCGCTATTCAAATCATAAGTTCATCAATCACGCATTAACCACAATCACTAATAGACTTTTAGACATTGATGCGACCATTGAACAGCACATGCAAAATTGGCGACTGAATCGTCTTTCGTTTGTCGACCGGGCAATTTTAAGACTGGGTACCTATGAACTGCTTCATACGGATACGCCGACTGAAATTGTTATCGATGAAATGCTCAACTTGACGCATAAATTTTCTGATGAAGGGGATAAACGCCATGTCGCCTTTAACAACCGTGTGCTTGAAAACCTAGCGACAGTCATAAGGGGAGGCACCCTTCATGAGTGAACAACCACTGAGTGTTACGGCCCTTACCCGTTATATCAAATATAAGTTCGATAAGGATGAACATCTCAAGGACGTGTTAATCAAGGGCGAAATCTCCAACTTCAAACACAATGTCCGTGGGCATTTTTATTTTACATTGAAAGATGAAAAAGCCTCCATTAAAGCGGTCATGTTTCGCAGTGATGCCTCAGGGGTGATCTTTAAGCCTAAAGACGGCATGACCGTGTTACTGCGCGGATATGTGAGTGTGTTTGAAGTGGCAGGCAGTTATCAAATTTATGTTAAAAGCATGGATGAGGTTGGCCTTGGGAATCTTTATCAACAATACTTGCAGTTAAAGGCAACGTTAGAAAAAGAAGGGTACTTTGATGATGCCCACAAGCAACCGATTCCTACACTTCCCCGTCAAATCGGTGTCCTGACCTCAGCCACCGGTGCGGCGGTGCGTGATATTATCAATATCATCAACCGGCGCTTTCCCATGAGTAAGATTGTGGTTTACCCCACCACCGTCCAGGGCGTCAATGCCAAGGATGAAATCGCTAAAAACATCGCACGTGCAGACAAGGACCCCAACGATGTGCTCATTGTTGGGCGTGGCGGTGGTTCAATTGAAGATTTATGGGCATTCAATGAACGGATGGTTGCACAGGCAATCTATGACGCCTCTACACCAATTATTGCGTCAATCGGACACGAAACAGACTTCACGATTTCAGATTTTGTGGCGGATAAGCGGGCCCCCACCCCATCAGGTGCCGCCGAAATCGCCGTGCCCGATCAAATGACGTTCAAGCGCGATATTGAAGGCGCCAAAAACCGTCTTTATGACGCTTTAAGGCGCATCATTCGCTTCAAGCGTGAGCGCCTTGCCAGTCAAAAAGACCGTTATGTCTTTAAAGACCCACAACGCCTAATTGAAAAGCCGGCCACACAGCTTGAATCGCTGCAGCACCGACTCTCACAAAGTTCCCCCGCATCACGTCTCAAGGATAACACCAAAAATTTGGAAACATTGAACACTGCACTCAATAAAGCGTATGAGCGATTGGTAATAAGCAAGACGCAAGCGCTCAATGATAAAACCAACCGCTTGAACGTCCAGGACCCAAGACTCATTGTCAAACAAGGCTATACCCTCGCCAAGAAAGACGGTCATATTGTCAAAAGAGTAAAAGATCTTTCCGTTGGTGACACACTTGAAATGGAATTTCAAGATGGCATCATCACGGTTGATGTAAAAGAAATCAAGGAGGAAAACCATGAGTGAACCCAAGAATTTTGAAGGCAAATTAGAACAGCTTGAAACGATTGTTAAAGAACTTGAGAGCGGTGATTTACCGCTTGAGAAAGCAATCAAACGCTATGAAGAAGGTGTGCGTTTGAGCAAAGAGTGTCAAAAAATGCTGACGGATGCGGAAAATGTATTGGTCAAGATGATGAAAGAAGACGGTGAAGAAACTGACTTTACCATGCCAAACGAAGAATAAGGAGTGAGCACGATGGATGTATCCGCCATTGAGAATCCGTCATTTTTAAAATCATATACCATTGAGGAACTTGATACCCTCGCGGACAGCATCCGTGCTTTTTTGATCGATCAAATTTCCAAAACGGGCGGTCATTTGGCATCAAACATGGGGATTGTGGAACTTACGATTGCGCTTCACAAGATGTTTGATTCTCCCAAAGACAAACTGATTTTTGATGTTGGTCACCAAGCCTATGTACATAAAATATTGACCGGTCGTGCCTCACAGTTTGATAGTTTGAGACAAACAGACGGCTTGTCCGGTTTTTTGAAACGCGAAGAAAGCATTCATGACGTCTATGAAGCGGGGCATTCATCAACATCGGTTGGTGCGGCTGCCGGGATGCTTTTTTCCAAGCCATATAATAGTGAAGTTGGTCGTGTTATCGCCTTGATTGGCGATGGTTCGCTCAATAGCGGCACCGCACTCGAGGCACTTAACTTTTTAGGACACTATCCTGAAAAAAATCCAATCATCGTTATCAATGACAATGAAATGAGCATTTCGCCTAACGTCGGGCATCTTTCCAAGATTCTTACCAATGTGCGCATGAAACGTTCTTATCGTTCGATGAAAAGACGCACCAGCAAAATGGTCCCTAGGCGACTTAGAGGCTTCACTTCCAAAGTCGAAGGAAGACTTAAAGGCTTTCTAGCCGGCAGCAACACGTTTGAAACACTTGGTTACAAATATTTTGGACCCATTGACGGCCATGATTTCAAAGCGTTGTTGCGGGCAATGGAAACCATTAAGAAACTTGATGAACCAGTTGTGCTTCATGTGCGCACCGTTAAAGGCAAAGGGTACCAGTTTTCTGAAAATGATAAAGTGGGCCGTTGGCATGGATGTAAGCCATTTGAAGTTGAGAATGGACAATTTCATGGTGAAAGTGATCAAACGGTTAGTTATTCCGATATTGTGGGGGCGCATCTCATTAAAAAAGCGGCCATTCATCCGTCCCTTCACGTCATATCCCCTGCCATGACTGCAGGAAGCGGTTTAAGTGAATTCCAACAAAAATATCCCAAGCGCTATATTGACGCAGGCATCGCTGAATCCACAAGTGCGCTTGTTTCAGGTGCCCTTGCCATGCAAGGTGTCAAAGTGTTTCTCAGTATCTATTCAACGTTTTTACAGCGTGCCTATGATCAAGTCATTCATGACATTGCCCGTCATAAAGCACCGGTTATCATTGGTGTTGAGCGTGCCGGTTTGGTCGGTGGCGACGGTGAAACCCATCAGGGTATTTACGATATTCCCATGCTTTCCCATGTGCCCAATATGATGATTGCCCACGGCAAAGATGCACGTGAACTCAGGGGCTTAATCGATTATGCATTGACGCTTAAGCAGCCCATCGCAATTCGTTATGCACGGGCAAACACCAAACCAGAAGAGGGCGTTTCTCAAATAAACGCGCCAACGTGGGAAATCGTCAAAAAAGGAACAAAAGGCACCATCATTGTGTTTGGTGAGTTTGTCAATGCCGTAAAAAAATTGATTGAAAGCGATTCCCTTGATGTTACCCTCATCAACGCCCGTTTCATCAAACCGCTTGATGAAACGGCTCTTGATGATATCGATACAACCAAACCACTGATTGTCCATGAAGAATCCTCCCTGCAAGGTGGGCTGGGCTCAGGTGTGCTTGCGCATTATGCGAAACGCGCTCGCCCGCTTAATCATGTTCGTTTAATGGGTTTTGACGAGGCTTATGTTCCGCAGGGCAACCGTCAAACACTATTAAAACGGTATGGACTTGATGCTATGAGCATTGTCAAACAAATGGAGAAAATGATCCGTGAGAATTGATAAGGCACTGGTGGAAAAAGGGTTTTTTGAAAGCCGTCATCAAGCCCATCACGCGATAAAAAAGGGCCGCATTGAAGTGAATGGTGTGACCATTACCAAACCAAGTCATCAAATCCAACCAAAAGACGTCATTCACGCGAGGGAAGGCAGCCAATATGTTTCGCGCGCAGGATGGAAGCTTGAAGCTGCGCTTCAAACATTCAATATTGATGTTAAAGGGTGTACGGTACTTGACATTGGCGCTTCAACGGGCGGTTTTAGTGACTGTGCGCTTAAACATGGTGCTAAAAAAGTATATGCGGTTGAGAATGGGACTGAACAACTTCATCATACACTGCGTAATGATAAACGGGTTGTATCCATGGAACAAACGAATTTTCTACATACGACACCGCACACCTATGAACCGTTTGACATTTTCACGCTGGATGTGAGTTTTACAAGTTCCAAGCCGTTTCTTGTTCATTTGAAGCGCATGCAGGCGCTTTTGCAGGGAATCGTACTCATGAAACCACAATTTGAAACGAAAACACGCAGTAAGCGCGGCATTGTTAAAGATAAGCGTGAGCACCGCAAAGTCATTGAAGACTATTTGACATTTCTCCGTGAAGAAGGCCTTGGGGTTGCTGGCATGATGCCCTCACCCATTACCGGCCAAAGCGGAAACCAGGAATATTTGATCCATATTGGAACACCAAACGTAACCATTGACGTTACTGCGCTACTTTCGCAGGCATTTCAAACTTAGGGGGACGACCCATGTTAAATCATTTGAAGGTTCAGAATTTTGCGATTATAGAAAATCTGGAAGTTTCGTTTGAACCCGGCATGAATGTACTGACTGGTGAGACGGGGGCCGGGAAAAGTTTGCTCATTGATGCGATTGGCTTATTGCTTGGTGACCGTGCCTCAAGCGAGGTCATCAGAAGTGGTGAAACGTATGCGGAAATTACTGCTATTTTTTCGCCGCTCAATGAGACAATAAAAGAATCACTCACAAGCCTCGATATTCCTTTTGAGGATGATGAGCTCTTGATTAAACGCCGTATAAAAAGTAAAGGCGGCAATCTGATCAAGGCGAACCGCGAAACCATTACCCTTTCAGATTTGAGAACGTTGACACAGAACCTTGCGGATATCCACACACAACAGGATACCGCCAGACTGATCAATCCAAGCACCTACTTACAGCTTTTAGATATGTTTGACCCCTCAATTGAACAACTTAAAGAGACATATCTTAGCGCGTTAAATGAGTATCTTAATGCGCTTAAACATCATGAACAATTAAAACAAGACCAAAGTGAGATGGCCTCAAAACTGGCAGAGTTGGAAGAGGAAAGTGAAGAACTTGCGGCCCACAACCTTATAAAGGGTGAACTGAGTGACATCGAAGCCAGACTCAACACGCTGCATAATTTTGATCAACTGTTTCATGCACTTAAAAATGCACATGAACTGCTTGAAGACAGCGGTTCAACCGATCGCATATATGAAGCGGCCAGTGCACTTGAGACGGTTGAAGCCATTGATGAAGACTATCAGTCACTAAAAACACGCACTGAGAGTGCTTATTATGAACTTGATGATATTCGCGCCGTTTTAAGTGATACACTTCAAGGACTCGACTTTGACCCTGAAGAGCTTGAACAGCTTGAAAACCGAAAACATGCGCTTGATACCTTGCGCCGTAAATATAATATGGACATCGAGGAACTCATTGAATATCATGAACAAATCAATGAAAAATTAACGGGAACCTTTGATTATGACGCGCTCATAAAAGAAGCCAAGGATGCGGTTGTGTCTAAGCATGATTCTTTAGTTGAAGCTGCTCAGGCACTGCGTGAAAAGCGGAAAGAGACCGCCTTGGATATTGAATCAACCATGCAACGTGAACTTGCGGCGCTTGAACTTAAAGATGCGCAGTTCTCAGTACAGTTTAATGATGCCAAGCTCGATGATCCGTTTGATAAAAGTGTCTTTCATCATAACGGAATCGACACCATTGATTTTTTGCTTACAACCAATGCGGGTGAACCCTTGAAGCCGCTTAAAAATGTTGCTTCAGGCGGGGAGATGTCACGCATTATGCTGGCACTTAAGACCTTGCTTGTCTCTCATGAAACCATTAACTTAATGATTTTTGATGAGATTGATACCGGTGTGAGTGGGTATGTGGCTTCACAAGTCGCCAAAAAAATGCACGCCATCGGTTCTAGCGTGCAAGTGCTTGCGATTACCCACCTTCCCCAAGTGGCAGCAAAAGCGGATAACCATTATTTCATTTACAAGGAAAAAAGTGATGGACGCACCATCACCAATGTAAAATTACTCAGTGAGACTGAGCGGGTTGACGCGCTTGCAGAGATGATTTCGAGTGGACGCGTTACCAAAAGTGCCAAAGAAAGCGCTAAAGAATTATTGCAATAAAAAAGCGTCCCACCGGGACGCTAAACCTTAACCGAACATGACACTCCACATAACAAAGATGGTTGTGGCAGCCAAACCGAGAACAAACCCGACGACCAAAATCACAACAACGACTTTGCCCCATGTTTTTTTCAGTGGGTTCGTATAAACGGGATCCGGTGTTTCTTGATTCTTTTTCTTGCGTTTTCTGCTTTCAGGCATAGTATGCTCACCTCGGGAAAGTATCGTTTTACGGTAAATGCGTGTATCATTATAATGCATAAACGACAAAAAGGAAAGTTTTAGCCATGAAAAAATATAAAGTGATTTTCCACATAGATTTGAATGCATTTTTTGCCAGTTGTGAAATGGCGGAAAATCCCGCCCTTAAACACGTGCCATTGGGGATTGGTCCGAGTAATGACCGAGGCATCCTAACCACCGCAAATTATGAAGCGAGAAAATACGGTGTGACAAGCGCAATGCCACTCAGTGAGGCCAAACGGTTATGCCCGGGCTTAAAAGTCCTTCCCACCAACTTTGAACTCTATAAGAAATATTCACATTTTTTCTTTGAATATCTTAAAACGTATACAGATTTACTGGAGCCAGCAAGTATTGATGAAGGCTATCTGGACATGACTGATGCCCTTAGGGGGAAACATCCGTATGATGTTGCCAAAACCATGCAGGATGATCTGAAAAACACCTATGATTTGCCGGTTTCAATCGGCATTGCGCCCAATAAGTTTTTGGCCAAGATGGCGTCTGATATGCATAAACCCATGGGCATTACCATTTTGCGTAAGCGCGATGTCAAAGAAAAACTATGGCCCCTGCCGATTGAAGATTTACACGGGATTGGTAAAAAGACTGTCCCCAACTTAAAGCTGATGGGCATTGAAACCATTGGCGATTTGGCAACGTTTGAAAAGTTAAAAAAATTACGCAATTTCCTCGGCAACCAAACCGATGGTTTCTTGGCTAAAATCCATGGCGACGATAAAAGTGAAGTGGACCCTTCAAGACAAGAAACACATCAAAGCATTGGAAACTCCAAGACATTTGAAGGATATTTACATGAATATCAGGAAATGATTGATGCGCTGAAACGTCTCAGCGAACGTGTGGTTGAACGCATTAAAGATCAAGGCCTCGCCGCAAAAACCATCGCTGTTCAAGTTCGCAACGACAACTACGAAAACCATTCCAAACACTTTTCTTTTCAGTATCATACGGATCATTTCTATGAAATTTTTGAAGCCGTTGAACATTTGTTTGAAGACTTGTTTGAAAACCGCTCTGTACATTTGCTTGGCGTGAGCGCCTCGAACCTTGAAGAAAAAAGTCAACTATTCAAACAACTGACCATATTTGAAGCCCAAGGTGAACTGACAAAAGATGAAAACATAGAAAATGTATTAAAGAGCATCAATGAGAACTATGATAAGCCGCTGCTCAAGCGCGGCATCAACGATGAATCCTAACTCAATGTCCGGCCCCATGGGCCGGACGTTTATTTTCACAGTATAAACCATGCTATAATGAACCTAAGGAGGGAATAAGTTATGGAAAGTATCATTCAAAGCCAAAAAGCGTATTTTAAGACCCATGCTACCCGTCCATTGTCCGCTAGATTAGAAGCGCTCACTACACTTGAGAATCTGATTGTGGACAATGAACAAAAAATTAAAGAAGCCCTTAACAAAGATTTGAACAAATCAAGTTTTGAAGCGTACACCACTGAAATTGGATTCGTCCTTCATTCACTGCGAAAAACCAAGAAAAAACTCAAACGTTGGATGAAGGCTGAAAAAGTACGTACACCGCTTTACCATGCGTTTACTAAAAGTTACGTCAAACCGGAGCCCAAAGGCACCGTCTTGATTATCGGTCCATACAATTATCCGTTTCAGCTTGTGGTTGAACCATTGATTGGCGCCCTTTCAGCTGGGAATACAGCCATTGTTAAACCGTCTGAGTTTCCTTCACACACAGAAGCGTTGATTGAAAGTTTAATGAATGAAGCCTTTGATTCAAGACTTCTCAAAGTGGTTTCCGGTGGTGTTGAGGTCACTCAGTCACTACTTGAACATGCGTATGACCACATATTTTTCACTGGCTCATCGTGTGTGGGTCAGATTGTTTATGAAGCGGCTTCCAAACATTTAACGCCTGTCACGCTTGAGCTCGGTGGAAAGACCCCCACCATAGTCAGTGAACATGCCAATTTACAAAGAGCGGCTGAGCGCATTGCCTTTGGCAAACTGCTCAATGCCGGTCAGACCTGTATTGCGCCTGATCACATCTATGTTCACGCCTCAGTGAAAGAGGCCTTTAAGGAAAAGCTTATCCAAACATTTGATGCGTTTTATCATACTGAATCGTCACGCTATCCTGTCATTATCAATGATAAGCATTTTAAACGCATTGTAGAATTAATCGACCATGAAAAAGTGGTCTATGGTGGCACCGTTGATGAAGCGAAACGTTTGATTGTACCTACCATTATGGATGACATACAAGTGGATGATGCTGTGATGAAAGAAGAAATTTTTGGGCCAGTGATGCCTTTACTCACCTATGATAATCTTGAAACACTCATAGAAAATTTGAACAATGAACCCTCACCACTCGCGCTTTATATGTTCAGTGAAAATACGTCTGAACTTGAGTCAGTCTTTGACCGTGTACGCTTTGGTGGTGGAGCGATGAATGACACCATCACGCATGTGGCCAACCCCAATTTACCATTTGGTGGCGTAGGACAAAGTGGTTTTGGTCGGTATCACGGTTATTACTCGTTTAAAGAATTTTCTCACTTTAAAACGTACATAAAAAAATCGACTCGATTTGATCCCGGACTAAACAAGCCGCCTTATGATGCAAAAAAAGAGCGGCTGGTCAAAAAGGTACTCAAATGAATCGATTGAACTTATTGTTTAATGGGGCGCTTGATGGATAAAGCCATCACCATGGAGAAAAGAGTCATGCCCATCATGGCGAAAATAGCGTAGTTGAAATCGCCCAAATAGTCATAAGACAGTGCCAGCGGCAGTGGTCCAATGGCGGTTGAAAAGACCATGAAAACTTGGGCAGCGCCACGGATGCTCCCAAGATATTTCCGTCCGAAATAAGTGGGCCAAATGGTGTTGAGTGTAACAACCTGAATACCGACTGCGACACCATAAAACAAAATGAAGCCAGTCGCACTCAAAGGACCACTCACAAAAAACGCCAACCAAATCATTGCGATGAAAATCAGTATTTGGGTCATGAAAAATATGTATTTTGGTTCATATCTATCAATGAGGGCGCGTGCTACAAACGGCATTAAAAATGCCGGCGGAGCAATTAAGCCAATAATAACTGAAGCGGTCTGGTTATCGACGTTGCGTTCAGCCATCATATCGAAAAAATGGAAGGTAATGCCGGTTGAAAACATGGGCACTATCACACTCATAAGCCCAATGAACCAAAATTCTTTGGTACGGATGGTTTCCTTGAGTGTGAAGCTTTCTTTTTCAAGCCGTTCATTCGCGTCCTGAACGG
>PUMO01000164.1 GCA_003551405.1 Mollicutes bacterium
ACTGGTGATGGGTCTTTTGTTAGTTATAATCATGGGCATTTACGCTGTGAACTTAAAAATTGGCGTGCTGATCAATGGTTTGGTGATGCTTATTTTGATGGTCAGTTTAATGCTTCACCATGAGCTTTTCACCTTGGGCGGTGCTGCGCTTTTGATTGTCCCTTTGATTGCATTTTTATTGGCGGTGACCCTGTCGCTTATCATTCGCACTTTATGGCGTCACATAACCAAAGCACCAGCACGACACGATTAATGTTTTAACGTATTTCTCGTTCAATCAGGGAATGAATGGGTTATAATAAATGAAAAATTGGAGGGATGATTATGGCAAAACACTTACGATTGCATAACGGCCTCTTAATGCCTTCTATGGGCTTTGGGACGCTCGGGCTTGGCGGTGAGACAAAAGAAGCGGTAAAAACAGCAATTGAAACAGGTTATCGTTTGTTAGAAACAGCCCCTATCTACCAAAACGAACCGGGAATCGCTGATGCGATTGAAGAAACGATTGATAGGGATCAATTATTTATCACTTCAAAAATTCCGCCCCATATCAAAACCTATGATGGTGCACTTCGGATTGTGAAGCGGATTTTAAAACATTTGCGTACGGATTATTTGGATGCGCTTCTTATTAATAATCCTGTGCCATGGGGAAAAGAAGGCGAAGACTTCAACAAAGAAAACCTTGAAGTATGGCGTGCCCTTGAATATTTATACGATAATGACACAGTCGGTGTCATTGGTGTGTCGAATTTCACTGAGCAGGATTTAAAAAACATTATTGATAGGGGACGCATAAAACCGCATATCAATCAACTCGGCATCTTTGTTGGTCATGATCTTCCGGCCTTGCGAGATTACTGCGCTGAAAATGATATTGTCATTCAGGGGCATTCTCCCTTAGCACGTGGCCGCGTATTTAAACATAGTGTGCTCAATGAGACAGCCAAGTCATTGAATGTGTCACCTTCCAAGCTGGCAATCAATTTTGTGCATGCTCTGGGTGTGGCACCCGTTATACGCAGTGCCAAGCCTGAACACATCAAAGAAAACTTTTTCAAGCCCTTTCCTTTGAATGAAGAAACGCTTGCAAAACTGCACGGAATTAATCATGATGTGCGTGATTATTTACCTCCCGGGGCAACCCGCCAATTATAACAAAAGAACCATCCCACATGCCGAGCATGCGAGATGGTTCTTATTTTTAGGGTGAGCATGGATGCCATTGTTGTACGCAACATAACGTGTTTAATCAGGGATATAATGTTGTTTCATTGTGTGTGTCGCGCGCAGAAGATTCGCCGTTAGTCTCCACAATCTCATCGAGAACATCTTTTACACGTTTGGCGAGGCCTTTGAGCTTGCGTTTTGGAATAGAACAGATGGCAACGCGCAGTCCTCCATACACATTGACGAAAAAGATGTTTTTTTGTTTGAGTTTAAGGTGCAGTTCATTTTTCACAACATGTGAGTCGATGCGTATGGTAATGAAAAACCCTTCCTTATATGGATAAATCGGTAATTTCGCATCATGGGCTTCTGCGGTAAATAATTCAGCGCGTTCCCTTAGTAACGTGACAAATTGCGACTTTTCTTCAAGATATTCATTTTTGAGGTCCTTATCGAGTGCAATTTTGGAAAAAGCCATCATCGCACCGTTGTTGATGGTGGACCACCCACCGCGTGCAGCGTTTTTGCATGCGTGTTTGAAGCGTTTACGGCCATATTCATTATTTGATAACAATACTTGCGCGCCAACGCTCATGCCATAGGCGGTCATGCTTTTGGAAGCGGAAAATGTGACGACACTGAGGACATTGTCATTGAGTTCACTTAACCGCTTGAAGATGTGCTTGTAATCATCGCCGGCGAGATTGAAATCAATATAAGCGATGTCGTGAAGGAGTACCACTGGCCCCGCTTCACTAAGGGTGTTAATAAAATGAAGCACACTGTCCCATTCGTCTTTACGCATGGTGTAGCCCGTCGGGTTTTGACAGGGGTCGTTAATAAAAACAAGCACCTTGCCTTGTTTTTTCATGACACGTTCACAGGTTGCTTTGAAGGATTCGATATTAAATTCATCACCATCAAACAAGGTATAATATTCAACAGGGGTATTTTGTTCTTTGGCGATGGTTTTATAAGGTCCCCAGCCAATATCGGGGTGAATGACAGTTTCTCCCGGTGCGAGCGTATTCTTTACCGTTGAAGAAAGCGCGCCCGTCCCCCCTGGAGTGGCGATGACATCCGCATCAATATCCAAATCAATGCTTCCAAAAAGCCAGTCCTTGACGGCATCCTGAAAAACAACAGGTCCAGCAATGGAAGATGCGTATTTTGCTTTTTGGGGTCTTGGGACGGCCTCAAATGCCTTATAAAATGAATCGAAGGTCAAAAAATCCTTGTTTTCTTTAAAGTATGCGCCAAAAGCACCATTAACCACCGCATCATCCCCATCGCGTTCGATGGCCTTGACAGCGCCCTGCGCCGCCTCAAAAACGACATCGATGATTTCTTTTCCATGTGCCGTTTCGGCAATGAATTCTTTCATTATAGGTCACCTAATTCGCGTTTTAGCGCTGACAGTGTGTCTTTTGCTTCTCTGGGCAAGACATCTTCGCCTTTAAGCGAATCAATAAAATCTATGCGCTTTTGAATGCGCGCATTGAACGCTTCAATATGCGCTTTATCTTTTGGATCGATGTCATAGCCTTCAATGGGTGCATAGAGCAATTCCCTTGAACCGAAGAAGGGTTTAAAGTCGTCATTGCCTTCGATAATATTTTCAATCGCAGACAAAGTAATCTCGGGTGTGATGTTTTTGTTTTGAAAAGACCCGGTATTTAGGATGTAGCAGTGTACTTTATTATTGGTGAACAAGCGTTTGAAATTCTCATAATCTTCGGTGAGGGGATAGAGTCTGAAGGGGTTGGCGTAGGGAACAAACGTGAGCGCATTGGGATCGGCCCCTTCTTCAGCACTGGAGCGTTTGGTCGCAAGAACAGCCCCCATGGTACTTGCGAGCGCCGCATCATGAATTTTCATAATCGGTGGGAGGGTATCATCTTTCATGATCCAAAAAATGGCGTTAATCGGTTCACTGAATTTATAGGCGCGTGAGGGGGTCCAAAATTTACTTTTTACCGCACGCCCATTTCCATTGCGGATATCTTCGGTAACGGGCACAATCAATCCATCTTCATCTTTGGTTGCGCCAACATTTTGAACCGTAAGCAAGAAGCGGTTATCTTCAGAATCCGTCGGATAGTCCGCAACCTTATCAAAATATGACGGCTCTAAAGATATGCTGTATCGTTCATCATTTTCAATGACAAAAGCATCATCATGCAATACTTCTACGTTATATTTCCCGTTATGTTTTGCATGGGTGAGCGTGCTTTTGCCTGACCCGGAAAGCCCGAATACACTCATAATGTAGGGCGGTTGATTTCCGCGTTTGATTTTTTTGATGCCCCCGTGGCAAACGGTAAAGTTTTGGCGCTTAGCAATTGTCCATGCCATGGTGAGGCTGGCCTTTTTATGTTCGCCGAAATAGCGCAGACCAAATAAAGCGGCCGCATTGTGATCGCGGTCAAAAAGCGCAAGACCATTTTCATGACCACTTACATAATGATCGGGGTCAGAATAGAGGAAAATATCTCCTTCATCAAATGTGCGACTCTCTTCATAGACCGGCAACCATGCTTCATCCATCATTTGAAAATTGAGCATCCATGAATATAGCGTATTTTCAAATCCTTCAGGGATTAACAGATGTGCTTTGAGGGCAAAATCTTCATGCAGGCCAATCATGACCGTTGCATGATACATTGTGACATCACGGTTATGATAAATGCTTTCCCTTAATGTTTTGGAATAAGCATGAATGTTATTTTGATCAATAATGCGACGGGCGGACGCTTGGCGTCCTGTGATGCCGCCGTCATTGAAAAGTAAGACTTTGGCCTCACGGGGAAGGCCCAAATCTTCACTGCGGTAAATGGGCAAATCGCTTTCAATGGTTCCGGGTGAATGGCGGGCCAATTGATAGGCTTCTTCCAAGGAAGTAACGGCAATGACATTGTTCTTATAAAATGCCGTTTCAATGGTGGTGCGAATAGGGTTGAAAAGATGTGGATTGTTTGTTCCGATATCTTGACGTTTTAAATGACTTTTTGTTGCCAAGGCAACCAGTCCTTTCTGTTTATTCGATATTCCACTTGAAGCGTCTGCGTGTATTTACATAATCTCCGCGCATTTCGATATTCGCCTGAATGCGTTTCTCAGCCAATAAATTGGCTGCTTTGTAGGTGGGAATATTTTCTTGTTCAGAAATTTCAAAAATTTCCATGAGTCGTCCGTAAATGCCTTCGGTCGTTTGAATGGCAGAAGGTTCATGATAACCTTGCATTTCATGGTAAACATTGATGACCCCTCCAGCATTGATGACGAAATCGGGTGCGTATAAAATCCCTTTGTCTTCAAGCATTTTACCGTGCTTGTCTTCGTCTTTTAAGACGTTGTTGGCAGCACCTGCAATGACGCTGGCATTGAGTTTTGGGATGGTTTCATCGTTGAGAACCGCACCGATGGCATTGGGGGAGAAGATATCAATATTCTTCTCATAAATTTTGTCGGGTTCTACATAGTTCGCAAGGGGCAATAAATCTTTGAATTTCTTGATTTTCTCCTGATCGATATCGGTAAAGTATATGCGTTTGATATCGTGTTCTTTTAAGTATTGAACCATTTCACGAACCACAGCACCAACGCCTTGAAACCCAATGGTCAGTCCATCGAGATTGTCTTGGCCGAATTTCTGTTTGACGGCCGCAAGCATGCCGACGTATGTGCCTTTGGCTGTCAGAATTGTTGTGCTGCCTGCACCTTTTCTTAGCACGCCTGAGACATAGTCGGTTTCACGGTCCATATATTCACAATCCTGAAGGGATATGTTCATATCCTGACCAGTGTATACACGGCCGTTCAGGCTTTGAATATAACGTCCATAGGAGCGGAAGAATGTTTCGCTTTTTAGCTTTTTAGGATCACCGATGATGACCGTTTTACATCCACCAATATCCAGACCGGCCGCCGCATTTTTGTATGTCATGCCTTTAGCAAGCCGTGTCACATCATAAAGGGCTTCCTCTTCAGATTGATAGTTGTAAAACCTGGTGCCACCACACGAAGGGCCGAGTCTGGTGTCGTGAATCGCGGTAATGCCTTTGAGTCCTGTGGCTTTGTTGTGAAAATAAATGATTTGTTCGAACCCTTCATTGGTGTAGTTGAAGACTTCATTGGTAAATTCAGATTTTTTCGCCATGCAATTTCTCCTTTATTTAGATTGACCCTGGACAACAAGTGCACCAAGGGCGATGGAATGATATTTTGTATCCATTGAGTCCGCACGTGATGTTAAAACGATTGGTTTTTTAGCGCCCGCTATGACTGAGGCACTTTTGGCATTGGCCAAGAACATCATGGATTTATAAAACACATTGCCTGCTTCAATCATCGGCATCAATAAAATATCCACATTGCCAGCAATGGGACTTTTGATGCCCTTGTGGTCAGCCGCTTCCTTGTTAATGGCGTTGTCGAGGCCAAAGGGACCATCAACCACACACGTTTCATTGTGTTTGTAGTGCGAGACAAGTACTTCGGCATGCTGTGTGACCGGCATTTTCGGGTTGACCTTTTCAACAGCCGCAATCAGTCCGACTGCAGGTTTTGAAACGCTGGATGCCCGGGCGATTGAAACAGCGTTATCGATGATTTCCTTTTTTTCTTCAACGTCTGGTGCAATATTCATCGCACCATCACTCATAAACAAGAGTTTATGATAATTGGCAAGTTCCATGACACTGACGTGTGAAAGGCGATTTTCAGTTCTGAGCCCCTCATTTTTGTCAAGTGCAGCTTTTAAGATTACAGATGTGTCCACGAGCCCTTTCATCAAGAAATCGCTACGACCTTGGCTTACCGACTGGACCGCAAGTTTACATGCCGTTTCATTGTCTTCGGCATGTACTATGGTATAATTTTCAGGCTTTGCGCCGATCGTGTGCAGTGTTTGATGTATGCTGTCTTGATCACCGTATAATGCACCATTGATGATTCCGGAATGACGGGCTTTTTCAACTGCAGCCATCACTGCGTCATCTTCGGCAACCGCCACCGCGAGTGTTTTTGGTTCAAACGCCGTTGCGTTTTCAATTAATGCTTGCATGGATTGCATAGGTTCACCCCTTAGTAAGTTTTGGCGGTTTCTTCATTTCTAAGTACACGCAGTGCACCCAGTGCGAGGCTTTCCATCTCATCTTCACCAGCATAGACTTTGATGGGGGCGATAAATGATGTGCGCGTTTTAACCTCACGGACTAATAGATCATCATAGGCAAGGCCACCCGTTAAAATGATGGCATCCACCTGGCCTTTTAAAACGGTAGCGGCGCTCCCAATTTCTTTGGCAATCTGATAACACATGACTTTAAAAATGAATTCGGCTTCCGTGTCTCCATTTTCAATGCGACCTTGGATTTCTTCACCGTCATTGGTACCAAGGTAAGCCACAAGGCCCCCTTTGCCGTAATTTTTACGCTTGATTTCTTCAAGGGTATAGTCGCCGGAAAAGGCCATCTTATATAATGGACCAATTGGTACGCCACCACTGCGTTCTGGACTCATGGGCCCATCGCCATCAAGGGCGTTGTTCACATCAATCACACGACCCTTTTGATGCGCACCCACCGAGATTCCCCCACCAAGGTGGGCAACAATCAGATTTAAATCCGTATAGTCCTTATTCAAATCATTGGCGGCTTTGCGGGCGATGGCTTTTTGGTTGAGCGCATGAAACAGTGATTGACGCCTGATTTCAGGCATGCCGGTATAACGCGCCATATCGTCCATTTCATCCACGGCAACAGGGTCTACAATGAAACTGGGGACGCCGATTTCATCGGCGATTTCTTTGGCGATGACACAGCCCAGATTACTCGCATGTTCACCGCGCTTTGCTTTATTCATGTCGTCAATCATCGCATCATTGACCATATAGGTCCCTGATTCAATGGGTTTAAGCATCCCACCGCGTCCGACGACGGCGGCTAAGTCTTTTGGGTCAACTTTAGCCTTTTCTAAGCTGCTCAGTACAGCTTCCTTGCGAAAAGCATATTGATCGATGATATGCTCAAAAGTATTGATGGTATTGGTATCATGACGAATCGTTGTTTTATAGCGCATGGTTTCATCGTTGAAAACAGCAATCTTTGTGCTTGTGGAGCCAGGATTGATTGCTAAAATGGTATTGTGCATAATGTGCCTCCTATGAATGGTTTCTTCGCAACAACTGTTATTGTAACATGGTAGCGTTTTCACAACAACACTGAGAAGGAAAAATATCAAAAAAGTATTGGTGTGTGGAGCGTGGTTGTGCGTTTTTCTTTATTGGGATGTATTGGTTGGCGCAAAGAAAAGAGAGTGGGTCCCACTCTCTAGACTTTGGTTTTGGTTCGGTTAATAAAATAATAGATGGGTAATGCGGCAACGATGACTGCGGTTCCAATCAACGATGGCAGGATGCTTTCATAAAAGAGTGCGACCAACAAGAACAGTGTAATCACTATGGTCAAAGCCGGTAATAAAGGGTATCCCCATACTTTATAGGGGCGCGCCAAGTCAGGGCTTCGGCGTCTAAAAATAAACAGGGCAATGAATATCAGGGTGTTGAATACCAAACCGCCAAATGCGACAAGACTGATTAAATCATCAAGTCCGAAAACGAGAAGGATCGTTGCCATGATGGCACTGCCGATGATGGCATAGGTTGGTGTTTTGTGTTTTTCATTTAAGTGGGAAAATGATTTAAAGAGCAGTCCATCTTTACTCATGGCGTAATATACACGCGGGAAGGCCATAATGGATGCGTTCAACGCGCCAAAGATACTGATAAGCATTGTGAGCATGACCAAATACATTCCAAGCGTGCCAAAGACGGCCATGGCTTGATTGATCCCAAGGTAAATCTCATCATTGCTTATAAGACCTTGGATTTCACTGATGGAAAGCACATTGACAATTGAATAGTTATAAAGGACATAAAGTGCTGTGATGGATAAAATACTGATGATCAGAGATAGGGGCAAGTTGCGTGAAGGGTTCTTTATTTCTCCTGCAACGTTATTAAGGTTGGTCCATCCTTCATAAGCCCAAAATGTCGCAACGACCGCAAACGCCACAACAGCCAAGAAAGAAAACAGCGATTCACCGCCCAAGGAAAGACTGAGATCAACATTTTGTTCACCAACGATAAGTCCACCAATCAAAACCACAAGAATGGGAATGGCCTTCAGCACTAAAAAGACTTTGAGCAGTGCGGTTGAAATGCGGACGTTTAAAAAGTTGAAGACACTGAGCAGTGCAATCATACCCGCTGCAATGATAATTTGAACCACACCCGGAATGGCAAATCCAAACGTCGCACTGGTGACGTTTGAGAGAACCAGTGAAAAGGCGATTGCAAGTGCCGCTATCGAACCGCTTGACGCCAAGATGAAATTGGTGAATCCGCTCATGAAGGCCAAAGGTTTGCCATACGCTCGTTTAAGATAGACATAATATCCACCGGCCTCGGGCATCATCGTGCCGAGCTCAGCATATATCAGGCCGTAAAAGAGGGTAATCACACCCCCGATAAGCCAAGCGAGCAAAGCAGTGCCTACGGAAAAGTCAGTCCGCAGAAGCACGTAAGAACCGACAAAGAAAATCCCACTGCCAACCATAATGCCGGTTAATATTGAAATCCCTCCAAAGAGGGTAATGTCACGTTTCATAGGGGAAGATGACACAAAAAACAGTCCTTTCTATTTTGAATACTGGTAAATTATAGCATTGGTTTAAAAAATATGTGTATGCAATACACTGAAAATTTTGACAATCAAAATGTTTTGTGTTCAAACAAAAAGCCGGCTATGCCGGCTTTGTTATTCAACGTATTTAAGTGTTGCAGTGAAGTGTCTGAGAACAGGCGGTTCATATTCGAACGTAAGCCCTTTTAATTGCTCACGTTTTGAATAGACGCGCTTAACGCCCTCAGCAACAACGTCCATATGGTTTTGGGTGTAGGTTCTGCGTGGAATGGTTAACCGCATGAACTGCAAGGGCGTATCCACAGTTTCATTCGTCTTTGGATCGCGCCCAAGTAACAAGGAGCCGATTTCTACCGCACGCACACCGCTTTCCAGGTAAAGCTCATTAACCACACTTTGCGCAGGGAATTGGTGATAGGGAATATGTGGCGCAAAGGCTTTACAATCCACAAACACGGCATGGCCTCCCGTGGGGTATTGAATGGGAATGCCTGCGTGGCGTAATTGATCACCCAGGTAGCGAACTTGGTCAATGCGGTGTGCCAGATAATCCACGTCCATGCCTTCTTTTAGTCCTACAGCCAGTGCGTCTATGTCACGCCCGATCATGCCGCCGTAGGTCGGGAAGCCTTCCATGGGGACTAAGCGTGAGCGCACATTTTTATATAATGTTTCATCATTGTTAATGGCGATGATCCCGCCCATGTTGACAAGACCGTCCTTTTTGGCGCTCATCAAGAATACATCCGCAAGCGCAAAGGTCTCTCTTGCAATATCCAGAATGTCACTGTCGGCGTAACCTTCTTCACGGGTTTTGATGAAATAGGCGTTTTCACTGAAACGTGCACCATCGATAATGACTGGAATGTTGTTGTCCATGGCAATCTGTGCCGTTGCTTTTAAGTTTTTCAAGCTGACCGGCTGACCGCCGGCAGAGTTATTGGTAATGGTAAGGATAACCCCGGCGACATTTTCTTTGCCGTGGGTTTCAATAAGTTTTTTAAGTTTTTGTGTATCGAAGTTACCTTTAAACGGGTGATACGTACTGGTATCAAAGGCTTCAGGGGTTGCACAGTCAATGGCGGTTGCCCCAGCAATTTCAACGTGTGCGCGGGTTGTATCAAAGTGTGTGTTTGAGATGAACACCATGTCATCATGGGTTACAAATTCCGGCAAAACCACTTGTTCAGCACCGCGTCCTTGGTGGGAGGGGATGAAATAGTCATATTGTGTGATATGCTTGACAACACTTTCTAAGCGGTAAAAAGAATGAGATCCTGCGTAGGCTTCATCACCGCGCATCAGTGCGCCCCACTGTTCTTGACTCATCGCACCGGTTCCACTGTCAGTGAGCAGATCAATATATACATCTTTGCTTCGTAAGGAAAAGGGGTTGTACCCTGCATTTTTCAGTAAGGTTTTTCGTTCTTTTTTGGTCGTTTTTTTAATTGGTTCAACCATTTTGATTTTATATGGTTCTGCATGATATTGATTCATAGGTATCCGTCCTTTCTAAAAGTCCAATTGTCATTATACAAGAAATCAATTAAAATGAAAACGCTAACTTAAATAATTTAATGGTTGTAAGGTGAAACCGTTGCGGTAGGGCAGTGTACTAGGTATAATCATGACGAGGAGTGATATTATGAACCCATTTGAATCATTCGACATGAATAAAACACGCCTTCGCAATCGTCTGGCGATGGCACCAATGACTACGTATAGTGGAAACCCTGATCATACACCGTCAGAAAAAGAGCTCAATTATTACGCTCTGCGCTCAAAAGACGCTGGTATGGTGATTAGCGCCGCGGTTGCGGTCAATGAACAAGCCTATGCATTTGACAATCAAATTGCTCTTGAAAACGAAGGGCGTATAGAGGCATTAAAACCACTGGCTGAAGCCATTAAATCAGGTGGAGCAAAAGCGATTGCACAGCTTCACCATGGGGGCCGTATGAATGAACCCCATCTTTATGAAAACGCGGACGATATTGTGTCCGCCTCAGCAGTCAAAGCACCAAGGGAAGGCAAAGTGACACCGCGGGCCATGGAAATTCATGAAATCAAACAGACAGTTCAAGATTTCAAGGAGGCGGCACGCCGAGCGATGGAGGCGGGCTTTGACGGCGTTGAACTGCATGGGGCCAATACGTATTTGCTTCAACAGTTTGTTTCGCCGCATACCAATAAACGCACCGATGAATATGGTGGAACGCGCGAAAAGCGGATGCGTTTTGTCCGTGAGATTGCTGAGGAAACCCAGGAAGTTATCAAGGCGTACGGCGGCATTCTGGGTTACCGTTTTTCCCCAGAAGAAATCGAAGAAGACGGGTTGACGATGGAAGACACGCTTTATTTGGTTGAAACCTTGAAAAATTATGATTTTGATTATTTGCACGTGTCCTTGCGTCGTTATGATCAAAGTTCCATGCGTGAAAAACGTGATGAGACGCCGCTTGTACTGAAAATACAATCAGTGCTCAATAAAGCCATTCCACTGATGGCTTCAGGCGGCATCAGTTCTAAAGATG
>PUMO01000162.1 GCA_003551405.1 Mollicutes bacterium
AAAATAATTATTTTACCCCATGCTCGACCAGATGGCGATTGCATGGGGACAGCATTTGGCATGAAAGACATCATTCAAACGACATATGAAGACAAAACAGTATATGTCAGCGGTGAAGAGGCAGAATACACTAAATTTTTGGGCCGTGTTGATACCATTGAAGATGATGTTTTCAAGGATGCATTGGTTATCGCGGTCGATACCGCCAGTCAAGATAGAATTGCTGATCAACGCTATGACCAAGGTGACTTTTTAATTAAAATAGACCATCATATAAACGTTGCACCTTATGGTGATATAGAGTATGTAGATACCAATCGTCCATCCGCAACACTCATTATCCTTGATTGGTTTTACTTATTCAAAGATGAACTTCGCATGAGCCAAAAAGGGGCACAAGCTTTATATACCGGAACTTTAACAGATACAGGGCGATTTAAATATGCTGGTGTAGATGGGGACACCTTTAGACGTGTTGCATTGCTTTATGACAATGGTTTAGACTCACAGGAGGTGTATGGACACCTTGATACAAAAAGTGAAGCATTGGTCCGTTTTAAAGGGTATGTGCTTTTAAATTATCAGAAAACTGAGCACGGTGTGGCATATATTAAAATCACGCACGAGTTGATTGAAAAATATGGTGTAACCATAGAAGAAGCATCCAGTCTCGTCAATGAACTCAGCGTATTTGAAGATTGTCCTGTATGGGCGCTTTTTGCGGAATATGAAGAAAAAATTGTTCGTGCACGCTTACGCAGTAAAGGACCAGCCGTCAACATACTTGCCAATAACTACGATGGTGGGGGTCACGCCATGGCCAGTGGTGTCAATCTCGGCACATGGCAACGTGCTGAAGAAATTCTTAAAGATCTTGATAAGCTTGCAAAAGACTATAAAGAAGCGACCTAAGCGCTTCTTTTTCTTTGACTGGGTAAAAAAGCAGTTTTCCTTGCAAGTTGAAATGTATTATTATATAATACGTAAGCGTATAAATTGAAGAGGTATGTGTTGAGATATGAGTAAGGTTAGTGTTGATTTTCAAATAGACAACAAATCACAAAGCCAATCGTTTCAAAGTGATGGAATTTTAAAAGACAACACGCTTATTTTTCACGATGAGAAAAAGCAAAAACATCGTTTGACTTTTAAAGGTGACACCCTTTTTTATCAAAGAGACGGTGACCCATCGTTTGAATTTGAATTCTGTGAAGGTCAAACGACGAACGGTGATTATTTTGTTGGAGATCACTCTATGTCATTTTCTATCCAAACCCATAAATTCACCCATAAAAATAAGGCGGTCTCACTCACTTATACTCTCAAACAACAAGACATCGTTGTCACACACACTGAATTATCATTAACGTACCATTATGTGCAGGAGGCATAACCATGGATGTGAAAGAAAAAAGCTTAATTAATTTGGCTGAAGACCATTTAAAACAAAACAAAGAGCCCATCAACCTTTATGAACTGTTCAACACGGTTGTGGACCAAAAAGGTCTTGAACTGGCCGATCCTTCAAAAACCCTCAATGACTTTTATGCAGAACTTGCGGCAAGCGCAAAGTTTGTCTATACAGGTGAAAATACGTGGGATCTAAAAAGTAACCAACCGATTGAACAGTGGGATAAAGACGGGTCTGACTTCAAAGAGTTTAAAGAAATTCATGATGAAGAAATGGACCGTCGAATTGAAGCAGAAAAGGAACGCGAAAAAGCGCATCAAGCAATGCTTGAAGAGCGTCGTGAACGTGAAGAAGCTGCCAAACTTCGTGAAGAAGAAGAACGTGCACTTGAAAATGCGGAAACACAACAAGACTTGAGCGAAGATGACGACCCGTTTGCGGAAGACTTTGAAGACTTGGGCAGTCTTGAAGATGATATTGTTCCAGAAGATGAGTTTGAAGAAGAAGTCGATATCCTAGAACAAACAAACGAAGACGAAGACGAGGAAGAAAAGGAAGAGGACGAGAAATACCTTGAATACCTCGATGATTACGAAGACGAATACGATAAATAAACTTCATAAAGCTTGAGGGGATGTTTTGCCATGCCTTTCAAGCTTTTTATTTTGTGATATAATGGGTCTAAATGACAAGGAGGAACGTGAATGTTAGCGAAGCAAACATTGGAAAAAGTAATCAATGAAGCACTGGAATCCCAAGCGGATTTCGCAGAAGTATTTGTTGAAAAAACGGTCCAAAACAGCATTGCCATGCAAAGTGGTAAAATCGAAAATGCAGTCACCAATGAAAAGTTCGGTGTTGGTGTCAGGGTCGCAAAAAAACACAACGCAGTATATGGCTATACCAATGATGCAGATGAAGCGTCATTGGTGTCATTGGCTAAGAAACTTGCGACTTCGTTTGAGGGAAATCGTGTGAGAGAAACGATTAAACTTCCTGAGATGAAATCTGGCAACAAACATACGGTAAAACGCAATCCTTCAGATGTTGATGCAAAGGAAAAAACATCGATTGTAAAAAAAGCAGATGCGGCAGCCCGCGCATACAGTGAAGAAATTAAACAAGTGAATGTAAGTTATCTTGATTCAGTTCAGGATGTATGGATTGCAAGTAGCGAGGATATCTACACCAACGACCAACGTGTTCGCACACGTCTTGGTGTGGCTTCCGTTGCAAAAAATGACAAAGATATGCAGATGGGATTCAACGGTCCAGGGGCGTCTAAAGGTTTTGAATTTTATGATGAAATCGATGTTGATGCCGCTGCACAGGAAGCATCACGTATCGCGGTGACCATGTTACATGCAGATGAAGCCCCAAGTGCAACCATTCCGGTTGTTGTTGACAATGGCTTTGGCGGTGTAATTTTTCATGAAGCGTGTGGCCACAGTTTAGAAGCTACATCAGTCGCCAAAAATGCCAGTGTTTTCAGTGGGAAAAAAGGTGAAAAAATTGGTAGTGAATTGGTAACAGCGATTGATGATGGAACGATTGATAATGCTTGGGGGAGCCAAAACTTCGATGATGAAGGTCGCCCACAACAACGTCGTGTACTCATTAAAAATGGTGTATTGAACACTTACATGGTGGATTATTTAAATGGAAAGCGTATGAATGAAGCCTCAACAGGCTCATCAAGACGTGAGTCATATCGTTATGCACCCACATCTAGAATGACCAATACTTATATCGACAACGGTGAGTCTACCTTTGAAGAAATTATCGCCGCAACCGATTACGGACTCTATGCAAAAAAAATGGGAGGCGGCAGTGTTCAGCCTTCTACAGGTGATTTTAACTTTGCGGTCATGGAAGGCTATATGATTCGTGATGGAAAAATTGCTGAACCGGTTAAAGGCGCTACATTGGTTGGTACTGGTAAAGATGCTTTACAAAAAATTGACATGGTTGGAAACAACCTGCTTCGTGCTCAGGGCATGTGCGGATCACTTTCAGGCTCTATCCCTACAGACGTTGGTCAGCCAACCATTCGTATTTCGAATATCACTGTAGGCGGAAGAAAGGGGAGTGCCTAATGAATTTAGAACAGCTTTTTAAAAAAGCAAAAGAAAAAAACATCGAAGCGATACAAGCTGAACTCTCAGAAGCTGAGTCTTTGAACTTTCATGTATTTAACGGTGAAATGGATAAACATCAAATTGCGGACACCAAAAAATTGAAACTCAAAGCCATCGTCAATGGCAAAATGGGAAAATTTGTGACAGAAGACATTGATGAATCCAAAATGGATAATTGGATTGACGCCCTATTAGATAGTGCCAAAGCAGTTGAATCCGAAGATGAAGTTTTCATTTATGAAGGCGACAGTGAGTATAAAGATATCGATCTCTTTAATGAATCAAAATTGAACAAGTTGTCACATGAAGATAAAATACAATTGGTCCATGATCTTGAACAAAAAACTAAGGCACTTGATGAACGGATTCAAATTTCCCAGTCATTTTATGGTGAATCATCAAGCATAGTGACATTGAAAAACTCCAAAGGGCTGGATTTACAAAAACGGGTTAAAAACGCCGTCATTGGCGGGGATGTTGTCGCAAGAAACAGTGACGATTCAAGAAATGCTTTTGATTTCATTCAAAGCAATGACCCTGCTGATTTTGATCTTGATAGTCTTGCGCATAACATTGTCTCTAGAGCGACTGCGTTGCTTGGAGCGAAAAGTCTTAAATCAGGACGGTATAACATTTTACTTGAAAATCGAGCCAGTGCAAGTTTACTGACTGGCTATCTTGGCATGTTCAAAGCTGAAAATGTTCAAAAAGGCATGTCTAAACTGGCAGGCAAGGTTGGACAATCAGTTGCGAATGAACAAATTAGCATGGTAGAGAACCCTTTTATGGAAAAAAGCTCTAAAAGTGGTGGTTTCGATGATGAAGGTGTCGCAACTCAGTACAAAAAAGTTGTCGATCAAGGAAAGCTAACCACATTCTTTTATGACTTAAAGACTGCAAAAAAGGATAATCATGCACCCACTGGCAACGCATTTGGTGGGGGGATTAGTCCAACCAACTTCTATATCGAAAACGGTAAAGACGATGTTGAAAAGTTAATTGAAACAATGGATGAAGGCTTATTTGTTACATCCTTACAAGGCATTCATTCAGGAACAAATGCTGTAAGTGGTGATTTTTCACTACAAGCCAGCGGATTTTTAATCAAAAACGGAAAAATTGAAAGACCAATTGCACTTTTCACTGTTGCAGGCAATTATCTTGATTTGCTTAATAGTGTTAGCACACTTGGTAATGATCTTAAGTTTTCCATGAATTATATCGGAAGTCCCACACTAAAGATTGACTCTATGGTCGTCTCAGGAGAATAATCCCTACCCTTGCCGTTACTAAGCGGCAAGGGTTTTAATTGAAAACGTTAACTTGACCGATTTGAGCCACTTTAGTTTACACACATACCGTCTTAGGGTATAATACGTTTGATAAATTTAATTGAGAATTCGTACTCATAGGAGGAAATTAAATGCGTTTAGTAAATGCAGGCCATATTCTTAAAAAAGCACGTAAAGAAGGATATGGTATTGGTCAATTTAACATCAACAACTTAGAGTGGACGCGCGCAATCTTAGAGGTTGCACAAGAAAAACAATCCCCGGTTATTTTGGGTGTCAGTGAAGGTGCCGCAAAATACATGACTGGCTTCAAAACTGTTGTCGGTATGGTTGAAAACATGATTGAAGCACTTGATATTACAGTCCCTGTTGCAATCCACTTGGACCACGGTTCATATGAAGGCGCCAAAAACGCCATTGCGGCAGGTTTCTCATCGGTAATGTTTGATGGATCACACTATGATATTAAAGAAAATCTTCAAAAAACAACAGAAATTGTTGATTATGCGCATATGTATGGCATCAGTGTAGAAGCGGAAGTCGGAAGCATTGGCGGCGAAGAAGATGGTGTCACAGGAACAGGTGAAGTCGCTGATCCTGAAGAATGCCGCCAAATTGCTGCTTTAGGTGTAGATTTCTTAGCAGCGGGCATCGGAAATATTCACGGTCCCTATCCTGAAGACTGGAAAGGCCTTGATATGGGTGTTTTAAAAGAAGTCGGGGAAACGACGGACCGTATTCCACTCGTTTTACATGGTGGAACCGGCATTCCAGATGACCAAGTAAGTGAAGCCGTTTCCTATGGTGTGTCTAAAATTAATGTCAACACAGAAAAACAATTGGTATTCACACAGGCCATTCGCGACTATATTGAGGCAGGTAAAGATAAAGAGAGTAAAGGCTTTGACCCGCGTAAAATCTTAAAACCTGGCGTTGAAGCGATTAAAGACGTCGTCAGAGAAAAGATGGATCTTTTTGGCTCAACCAATAAGGCCTGAGGAGGGATTTCACATGGACCAATTCCAAGTTGTTCTGAAAGATTATGCAAATTGGAAAATGGAAAATGTCGAAACGCTTGAGAAACTTAAGGCTAATGATTCTCTTATTTACGATCGGTTAGAACCTGTCTATAAAGTATTAAATAAGATTTATGATATGGCGGTTGAAGAACAGGAGCTCAGCGAAGATTTACAAACCATTTTTCAAGTCGGTTTGAATTATATCCATTCCCAATTTGAAGTTATTAAAGTTTACTACGAAAAACTTTTCGGTTCTGACTGCAGTCGCTTTGAAAAATACACACCGCTGGTTGGCTATTTATTATTTATCAGTGACTTCAGGGCTGATTTAGAAGATTATGAAGAAACGTTGGATTTCGAAGATTTGAACGATGTTGAGACATTGATTGAAAACATGGTTGCAGAAAAAGATGTCAATTTCCAATACGCTGCGGATCGCTTGAATAAAGCAGTAAAAGATATTATAGATCAATTGGACTTTGAATACGTGAGTATTATTGATATTTTTGTCGAAATTGCTGAAAATCTCGATGTTGATCTCTCGACGCATCATAGCCCTTATGTTGTAGGAAAAGAAGTTTAATCTTCAGATAGGGAGACATATATGGGGTTAATCAGAGACATTAAATCAGTCAAACAAAAAGATCCTTCAGCACGCCATGCGCTTGAAATCATATTAACCTACAACGGCATGCACGCGATTTGGATTTACAGACTCTCACGCGTTTTATGGAAAATAAAGTTAAAGCTTATTGCACGAATTATAAGTACGCTAAACCGCTTTTTAACTGGTGTGGAAATTCACCCCGGTGCTTATATCGGTAAGGGTGTGGTCATCGACCATGGCACCGGTGTTGTCATTGGTGAAACTGCACAGGTTGGCGACAATTGTTTGATTTATCACGGGGTCACCCTTGGTGGGACCGGTAATGAAAGTGGAACAAAACGTCATGCAACAATCTGTGATAACGTTATGGTTGCTGCTGGTGCCAAAGTTCTTGGTAACATTAAAGTAGGCGCAGGCGCCAAAATTGGTGCAAATGCCGTTGTACTTAATGATGTTCCGGAAAATGCCACTGCAGTGGGTATTCCTGCACGCATCATTTATACAAAGGATGTTAATCAAACAGTATGTTCCTTGAGCAATAAACAACTCAATCAATGAAAAAGGAGTGAAAATTCACTCCTTTTTTTAATTGAAATCTTTGAATAAATCAGTGGATAAATACCGTTCTCCATTGCTCGGAGAAACCGTTAAAACACTATCTTCCGGATGTTTTTCAGCAACTTTTAGTGCAGCTGCTACATTGGCACCAGTGGATATGCCTGCGAATATGCCTTCTTCTTGAGCGAGTCTTCTGGCCATTTTGAGTGCGTCATCATTACTTATTGTGTGAACAACATCATAAATATTTGTGTCTAATATATGTGGGACAAACCCAGCACCAATGCCTTGAATTTTGTGCGGACCTGGTGCTTTCCCGCTTAAAACGGCAGAATCTTCAGGTTCTACAGCGTGAATCGAAATATTATTGTAATGATTTTTAAGTTTGGACCCAACCCCCGTGATGGTCCCGCCAGTTCCAACACCAGCCACAAAATGGTTTAAGCTTTCAAAGTCATTAATTATTTCCAAACTGGTTTGTTCGTGATGGATTTTAGGGTTATTAGCATTATCAAATTGCATTGGCATAAAATAGCCGTGTTCCTCACTTAAAGTTTTGGCCTTTTCTATGGCGGCTTTCATTCCTTTTGTCCCATCTGTAAGCAATAACTGTGCACCATATCCTTGCAATATTTTGCGCCGTTCAATACTGAGTGTGTCAGGCATGGTGATGATCAGATGATAGCCTTTTGAAGCACATACAAGTGCCAAACCTATGCCAGTATTGCCGCTGGTGGGTTCAATGATGGTGTCACCAGGTGTGATTTTTCCTTCTTTTTCAGCAGCTTCTATCATACTTAGGGCTATGCGGTCTTTGACACTGCCACCGGGGTTGTACCATTCAAGTTTTAAATATACATTTTGATTAGTCTTTGTGATGCGGTTTAATTTAACAACTGGTGTATTACCAATTAATTCATGAATTTGATTTTTCACCACTTTTCATACCTCGCTTTCCATTTCTCATTATATGAAAAAATAGTTTTTAGTGCGAATAATATACTAAAAAACCATTGCATTTAGCAAAGTGTATAGAAACACTAAAGCTCACTGCAATGGTTTTATTTTATTTATTAACGTTGACGCATGTGGGGGAAGAAAATAACATCACGTATTGACTTTGAACCAGTTAGTAACATGATGAGACGATCAATCCCAATGCCTAGCCCGCCTGCAGGGGGCATTCCATATTCAAGTGCCTCGACATAATCATGATCCATTTCATTGGCTTCTTCATTTCCGAGGTCTTTTTCTTTTAGCTGTGCTTCAAAGCGTTCTTTTTGATCGATTGGATTATTTAACTCACTGAACGCATTGCCATATTCACGACTGTCTATAATGAGCTCGAAACGATCTGTAAAACGCGGATCATCCACGTTTTTCTTAGCTAAAGGAGAAATTTCTATAGGGTGTCCATAAACGAATGTAGGCTGAATAATAGTCTCTTCAACATAAGTTTCAAACAATAAATTGAGTATATGACCAGTCCCAGTGTAATGTGGAGGGACGTCTAGCCCTTTATCCAGCGCAAACTGTTTAGCTTCTTCGTAGGTGATGTCTTGACGCCAAAAATCAATGCCAAGTGTGTCTCTTACAGCATCTGCCATGTGTAGACGTTGCCACCCTGAAGATAGGTCAATCTCTTTTTCATCATACGTGATTTTTGTTGTACCTAAAGTTTCCTGGGTCACACGGGTGATAAGGTCTTCTGTTAATTCCATCATTGATTCCATATCACCGTATGCTTCATATAACTCCATCATCGTAAATTCAGGGTTATGTTTGATGGAAATCCCTTCATTTCTAAAGGTTCTACCAATTTCAAACACACCTTCAAAGCCACCTACAATTAAACGTTTCAAGTATAGCTCAGGTGCAATTCTAAGATAAAAAGGCATATCAAGTGCGTTATGATGTGTTTTGAAAGGGCGCGCCGCAGCGCCGCCTAAAATGGGGTGAAGAATAGGCGTTTCCACTTCAATATACCCTTTATCTTCCAGGTAACGCCGAATACTTTTAATGATTTTTGAACGAAGCACAAAAGTGTTCCGGGTATCTTCGTTAACCATTAAATCAACATAACGTCGGCGATACCGTTCTTCAACGTCTTTAAGCCCATGATATTTTTCTGGAAGAGGTCTTAGGGATTTTGTCAAATGGGAAAATGATTGAACACGGATGGAAAGTTCACCCATTTTTGTTTTCATAATATACCCTTCAACGCCGACAATGTCGCCAAGGTCTGCCTTGTTAAAGACATCGAAGGTTAATTCATCGAGATCATCCTTGCGGACATAGATCTGCAGTTGACCATGTTGGTCCATAATATGCGCAAATCCAGCTTTACCTTTTCCCCGCTTGGTCATAATCCGTCCAGCAATTTTCAAGTTTGCCTTTTCCATATCAGCCAATTCTTCTTTAGAATATTGCGCGTATGCTTCTTTAACCTTTTCAGTATTTGTATTTCGGTCAAACCGTTCACCAAAAGGCGTGATGTCGTATTCTTCAAGTTGTTTGAGTTTTTCTCTTCTTACTTGTTCTTGTTCACTGAATTCAGCCATAATATATCTCCTACTCTGTAGCCATTTCTAATGTTTCCAAATTTTCATACATAATCGTAATATAATTGTGATTCATGATTAACTCATCGTTGGTTAAACGTTCGAGGGGATGAAGCTCCAAGCGTTCTGTGAAGTCTCTGACATCACGAAGTTCACTTAGCAATGTTTCTCCAGCTGGGGATGCAGCATTTTTTTCAAAGATAACATAATGAATATCATAATCTTGTGCAAGTTCAATAAATGCCTCGTAATCTGTAGGAATCGACTCATCTTCATGCGCATGCGAATTGAGTGTAAATGGGTAAATCTCAACATCAAAAGCCCGTTCAAAATACGTAAATAATTTTACATTTGTAATAAGGGGTGTTTGCGGATTATCAAGGGTTTCCTTATAGTCATCCAAAAGTTTTTCTAGTTGTTTGGAAAGTTTAACATAATTATTGTCCAGTATGTTTTGTTGGGATTCCTCTTCGTAATAATCTTTCAAATAGTCATAAACAATTTCCGATGCTTCAATCATACGGTTTGGATCGAGCCAGAAATGCGGATCAGGCATTTCTTCAATATCCTCATCGTCGTGATCATCATGGTCGTCATGATCATCATGGTCGTCATGATCATCATGGTCGTGAATTAATTCTACATCGATATAATTGATATAATCTTCCAATTTAACCATGTTGACTTGTTCGCCTTCAAAAGTAGAGGTCATATTTGAATCGATATAAGGATCGAGTCCACCGCCAACATAGAATAGAAAATCAGCGTCTTGCATAGCAATGATGTCTTGTGCCGCCCAATCGATCGATTCGCCGTGTTGTTGTGAACCAGGAACATATCGCACATCTGCAATACCCTCACTCAAGGATTCTAAAATGAACATAACAGGATATGATGTTACATAAATGGTGTGTTCGCTCTCGTCGTTGTCATTGCACGCATAAAGTGTGAACATTAAAAGCAACACAAGTGGAAACAGTAATATTTTTTTCATATACTTTACCCCTCTTGAGATATGATTTCATACATAAGTCTTGCGTCTTCTTTTTTTGTAGATTCACTTAAACGTGACACCTTTAATTTTAGTGTTTTGTCTCCATAGCGAACCTGCAATATGTCACCAACATTGACTGATGTGCTTGATTTCGCAACTTTATCGTTAATTAAGACACGCCCTGAATCGCTGATTTCTTTAGCGACACTGCGTCGCTTGATAATACGGGAAACTTTTAAGAATTTATCCAAACGCATAGGAAATCTCCATTCGCTTTAAAAGAGGATGCGCACATCCTCTTTTATTTGTTATTCATTCTTGTTTTCGCTGTCATCAGGTGTTTCATAGGATGTTGAGTCTTCATCTTCTTCAGTTTTTTGTTTGTACCGTTCTTCACTATATTGTGAAGAATCAGCCAAATCTTTTTGTTCTTTTTTCTTTTGTTCTAAGCGCTCTAATTGTCCTGTATCAACAATTTCCATAATTTCTTCACGTGTGAGTGTTTCAACTTCAAGTAAGGTTTCGGCAAGTTTTTGAAGCAATTCTTGATGCTCTTTTAAAACCTTTTTCGCAAGTTCATAGCCATCATTGATAATTTTTCTTACTTCGTTGTCGATCTCAAGTGCAACG
>PUMO01000003.1 GCA_003551405.1 Mollicutes bacterium
CCAACATGTAAATTGCCGGCGTGGTGATGCACACTCATTGTAAGTGTCACCCCAAGTAAAACCGGAATGGTTTCCATAAGAACCCGCACTAGCGCCATGCGATTGGTATTGAACATACGCATAAGCGTTAGCATCAACTCATCATAAATGCCTGCGGGATATTTTGAAAGCACTAAAAATACGGTTCCAAGGGGAATAATCAACAATCCTGTCAAAAAGACAAGATATTGCATGAATCCACTTGGCGCAAAATCCCTGAGCAGCACTTGGTCGTATAAATCAACCTGCAGACCAACCAAAACAAAGGGAATGGCCATGAATAAAAACTTCATGTCCCTGTTATAGACAATCACAAACAAGGTAATGGCTGCAGATACAAGAATAATGGCAGTACCAAAAGTTAAAGGGGTTGTAAGCATGAGGGCGGTATGGAGCACATCCCAGGAACTTACCCCCAAATCACTTTTAAAAATAAGCACGACACCGGGCGCCACAAAAACGGTTCCCAGTATATAAAGCAACATGTCTTTGAGTTTAAAACTTAAATCATGCATGTTGTTCATACATCAACGCCCCTGTCCAGCGCATATGCAAACTAAGCAGCGGTGCAAGCAAGAAAACCAGGAGCACACTGCCGCCATTGACTTGGCCAAATCCAATGCCGGCCATAAATCCAAAAATGACCGCCAGTACTATCGCCAGTCCTTCAACGAAAAAGCGTGAATAAAGATAACTTTGTGTGTGAAAGGCATCCATGAGGAGTAACATGAACTCATCAAAAACCCCTGCAGGAAACCCGCTTTGAATAATGATGGAGAGTCCAAACGATAAAAACATGGCACCACTTACATAAAGGATGACCTTTAGTGCAAAGGATGCGCCGGAAAAGTCAAAATGGGTGAATACAACAAGGTCCCAAAAGTCAATGCCTGCTGCGATTCCGATAATTGGAATAATCATCAATAAGTAGCGACGTTTGCGTCTAAAGGCAAGCACCAGCAACATCACGGAGGACTGCACGAGAAAACTCGCCGTCCCAAGCGTCATGGGAATAAGCCGGTGTAAATTATAACTGGTTGTATCCCATGGCCCCGCACCGAGGTCACTTGCGATGACGGTGCGGATGCCCAATGAAAGGGTTAAGAATCCAATGAAATATATGATGATACGGACTGAGAATTTATGAAACGGTGTGCGACGTTTGAGGGTTTGATTCATCTGCTATTTTACGTTATGTCGCAGGAAAAATCAATGCGAGCGAAGGGTGTCGAGCACAGTTTCACAGCGTTCGCACACCCCTTCGTCGTTTACAGATGTCACTTGCCAGCAACGCGCACACACGTCACCCTTCGCAGCATGTACATCCACTGAGACATGTTCAAAATCATACGTACCCTGGCCGTCTTCAATCGTTGCTTTAGAAACAATGAAAAGTTGCGCCAAATCATGCATGCTCAAGAGCAGCTCGCGGGTTTGTGAGTCTTTCGGATAAAGCACAACATGGGCTGAGAGTGATTTACCGATGATTTTTTGATTCCGTGCATCTTCAAGTGCTTTAAGAACATTAAAGCGCAATGTTGTAAATGCACGGTATTTCTTTTCAATCGCATCGTCTTGATAATGCCCACTTGCAGGCATGTTTTCAAGATAGACGCTTTCTTCATTGACATTGCCTTCTAATGTTTTATATGCTTCTTCTGTTGTATGTGGAATAATGGGTGTCAACATTTTAAGTAATGATAAGACCGTATGATAGACAACAGTTTGTGCGCTTTTGCGTTTCGGGTCATTCGGCGCTTCAATATAGACTATATCCTTGATGTAATCAAGATAAAAGGCGCTTAATTCCCGTGTCACATAATGGTTGATCTCACGGCTCACATCATCAAATGCGTACGCATCATAGTTTTGATTGACTTTATCAATCAAACGATCAAGTGAGACCATCATGTAGCGGTCCGTCTCACCCATAGATTCAAATGACACTTCATCACGGGTGTGATCATAATCAGAAAGCACGCCGAGCATAAAGCGAATGGTATTGCGGATTTTTCTATAGGTTTCACTGACCTGTTTGATCATGGAATCACTAATGCGCACATCCCCGCTATAATCGACACTTGCAACCCATAGCCTTAAAATGTCGGCGCCGAGTTGGTCCATGACTTTAAGCGGGTCTACGACATTGCCCATGGATTTAGACATTTTACGTCCTTCTCCGTCAAGGACGAATCCGTGGGTTAAAACGCCTTTATAGGGGGATTTTCCTCGTGCCGCAACACCGGTTGTCAAACTGGAGTTGAACCATCCGCGGTATTGATCAGACCCTTCTAAATATAGATCAGCAGGATAGGGCATGCCAAAGTCGGTCATGCCGCCTTTGTGTGACGTACCTGAATCAAACCAGACATCAAGAATGTCTGTTTCTTTTTGAAAGTCATTGTTTGGGGATTTTTCGCTTGTAAACCCTTTGGGCAGTAGGTCGCTTGCGTCCCATTCAAACCAGATGTTGGAGCCGTGTTCTTTAAATAGGCCAGCCACATGGCGAATGATGTCAGCATCCAAAATGGCCTCACCGTTTTCATGGTAAAAGACTGGTATGGGCACGCCCCATACACGCTGACGCGAAATACACCATGATTCACGGTCACGGATCATGTTTTCCATGCGTGTTTGACCCCAGGAAGGGTGCCACTTAACATTCTTAACCTCTTGCATAAGGTCATCTTTTAAATTTTCAATCGACGCAAACCATTGGTCGGTTGCACGGAAAATCACGGGTTTTTTGGTGCGCCAGTCATGTGGATAACTGTGTGCTATGTGTTCCGTTAAAATCAAACTCCCCGCTTCATCCAGATCATCAATGACGGCTTTGCTTGCTTTTTCAATGAACATGCCCTCATAAGGCCCACTTTCATGTGTCATGTGGCCTTTGGAATCTACAGGACATAAAACGTCAAGATTATTTGCTTTTCCGATGATAAAGTCATCTTCACCGTGTCCCGGTGCGGTATGCACCAGACCCGTACCACTATCAATGGTGACATGGTGCCCCTCAACCACGGGGCTTTCGCGGTCATAAAGCGGGTGTTTATATGTTAGACCGAGCAATTCTTTTCCTTTGATATGGCGAATAACAGTAACATTCGACCATCCGAATTTTTCTTTAAGGGGTTCTAAAAGCGCGGTCGCTAGGACGTAGGTTGTCCCATTATATTCAATGAAGGTATAATCGATTTCACTGGAAACAGCAAGCGCAAGGTTGGCAGGAATCGTCCACAAGATAATCATCCAGACAAGAAACTTAAATCCAGCTTCAAACGCACCATGCTTAACACTGTCAAACGTGAAATAAATAGACGCATCGCGCTTGTCCTTATATTCAATTTCCGCCTCGGCAAGTGCGGTTTCACTGCTTGGTGACCAAAAGACTGGTTTGAGTCCCTTGAATACCAGGCCTTTTTCAACCATGTCCGCAAAGACTTCAAGCTGACTGCCTTCATAATGCGGTGCCATGGTCATATAAGGGTTATCCCACTCACCAAGAACACCCAGACGTTTGAACTGACGGCGTTGATTGTCTATTTGTTTGAGCGCGTAGTTTTCACAGCGACGTCTGAACTCCGCGGTGGAAAGCGCCTTGCGGTCAACTTTCTCATTTTTGACAAGTGCGGTTTCAATGGGAAGACCATGGGTATCCCAGCCTGGGACATAGCGCGTGTAATACCCGCGCATGCTTTTATCGCGCACAATCATGTCTTTTAAAATTTTGTTGAGGGCATGTCCGATATGAATGTCTCCATTGGCATAGGGTGGGCCATCAGGCAAAACAAATTCCTGGTTGGTTTTGTTTTTGTCAAGTCGTTTTTGATAAATATCCTCCCCAAACCAAAATGTCTGGCGGTGGGGTTCATTTTTACCTAAATTTCCGCGCATGGGAAAACTGGTTTTAGGCATTTGCAATGTGTCTTTGTAGTCTTTACTCACATTCAACACTCCTTTTCTTAATAAAAAAAGCCCCGAAAAACAAGGACGAACGATTGCGTCCGCGGTTCCACCTTGTTTCCAGTAGCTGGCACTTAATGCGTTAACGCCGCAGGTACGGGATGACTTTTCACTCATCCATCTTCACGGTGATACTTTAACGGCCGTTTCCAAGTTCACACCACCCACTTGGTCTCTTTGAAACGACATATTAAAGCGCGTCCGCTGCATCGATAGTATCAATGGTATTATAGTTGCTTGAACCATAAAATGCAAGCATTAAAGTGTCTGCATAAAATCATTCATGAAAAGCAGAAAAAATCTTAAGAGCATAATTCCCGCAATCGGGGTGAAATCCATTTGTCCAAACACCAGTATGCCTCTAAAAAAGCGCATGTATGGACTGACTATTTGATAAAGTAGGTAATAAAATTTCGATTCACGGATTTCTGGAATCCATGAAAGCAATATGTAAGCAATAATCATGTAAAAGTATATGTTCAGCGCAAAATAGATGGCTGAAAAGAACAAGTACATGAATTGGTTGGTCGCAAGCATCATGTGAGTTACTCCTTATATTTGTTTATGAATTTTCTTAGTGATTTATCTTTAAGGTCTTTTTTGGTCGCAAACGCCATAATCCGGTCACGAATGACTTCAACGTTGCCATCGAGCGCATAGATGACACCGCTTAAAAAAACGATGATGCGATTACTCTCGATGGCATCATACCCTTCAAAATTCAAAATGAGGGGTTGGCGACGCATGAGTTTATCTGCCAATTTGAACACATCGACCGATTCATCAATTTTAATGAATTCCGTGCGCTCATAAGCGGGTTCATTTTTCTTCATCCGGGGCCTCCTCTTGTAATAAGATCCGACCAAGCCTGACATGACTCGCGCCTTCCATGATCGCTATTTCATAGTCATTGGTCATCCCCATGGATAGATATTGAATGGAGGGGTTTTCCTTTATGAGTGTATCTCTTAAGTCACGCAAAGTCTTAAACTGATGGCGTATAAGGGTGAAATCATCACTGTATTGAGCCATGCCCATCAAACCAATTAACTCAATATTGGGATAAGCTTTTATGTGATCGACGAATTCTGCTAAAGCGTCTGGTGATACACCATGTTTTTGTGGTTCGCCTGAAATGTTGACTTGAATAAAACACGGCAAGGGCTCACTACGGCGTTTGTTGATCTCTTTTGCCAGTTTCAGGCGGTCTAAAGAATGGAGCACATCGACACGATGAATCAGTTTTTTGACCTTTTTGGTTTGTAAGGTGCCTAAAAAGTGCCACGTTATCGGCAAATCCACACAGTCAACCTTCTCAATGAACGCATCATCTCTCGATTCACCAAAATGGGTGATGCCAGCGTCATAAAAGGCTTTGAAGTCAGCGGGTTCAATATATTTGCTTGCCATGACGAGCACTATATCCGGATACTGCTTTAAGAAACCGTGAATAAAGGGGTGATTTGGTATCATTTGAAACGACTCTTCAACCAGGAAGGAATGTTGGTTTTTCTCGTTTCGTCGTCTTCTTCACGGTCATCAGAAGTTTCTTTTTGTTTTTTCTTTTTCGGCTTTTTCTTTACGGACTTTTCACTGTCTGATGGTTCTGATATGTCCGCTTTATCAGTCCCGTCTGCTTCTTTGGATACATAGTCACTATCGCCAAGCGTCTCAATTTCTACATGGCGGTTTTCATCAAAGCCTGCCGCAATGACAGTCACGATGACTTCATCTTCTAAATCCTCGTTAATGGTTGCACCATGAATAATGTTGATCTCCGTACTTGAAGCGGCTTGTATGCTCTCGATCGCTTCGGTCACTTCCCAAAGCGCAATTTCTGTCCCGCTTGTTACATTGACAATCGCATCCGTCGCGCCATCAATGTTGGCATCGAGCAAGGGTGAATCAATGGCTTTCTTTGCGGCTTCTTCTGCGCGTTCGTCACCTGAAGAGAGGCCGATTCCCATCAGGGCGGTTCCTTTATCTTTCATGACCGTTTTAACATCCGCAAAATCCACATTGATAAGTCCTGGGACGGTAATGATTTCCGCAATGCCCTGAACCCCTTGACGCAGGACATTATCCGCCTCACGAAATGCTTCGAGCATGGACGTATCACGGTCCACCACATAAAGTAGCCGGTCGTTAGGGATGACAATCATGGTATCAACGTAGGGTTTAAGCGCATCCAGTCCTTCAAGCGCAGTCGCAACACGGCGACGGCCCTCAAATTTAAACGGCTTGGTCACAATACCAATGGTCAAGCAACCGACCTCGCGGGCAATTTTCGCAATGACAGGCGCCGCACCAGTTCCTGTGCCGCCGCCCATACCAGCGGTTATGAACACCATGTCTGTTTCCTGGAGAAATTCACGAATTTCATCTTCGCTTTCAAGGGCGGCACGCCTTCCTATTTCAGGGTCCGCACCAGCACCGAGACCACGCGTCAGCATTTTTCCAATCTGTAAACGCGTATCCGCCTTAGAAAGTCTCAAGACTTGCGCATCGGTATTGATGGAGACAAACTCCACCCCTTTGACTTCGTTTTCAATCATACGGTTGATGGCGTTCCCACCACCACCGCCGACACCTATGACTTTGATTGAGGGTTTTTGTAAAAATTGCTCGTTGTCTTCAAACATGGGTATGACCTCCAGTCAGTCTTTAAAGTTATTATAACGTAAAAACCCGTAGATTAAAATGAAGGAACGGCTTATTTATAAAAACGATTGAAAAAGTCGTTTTTAAAATCAAGCAGCCTGTCATTTTGAATGGCGTGGCGGATCTTACGCATGAGGGTATTGAGGAAATAAAGATTATGATAACTGATCAATCGCGCCCCCAGTGTTTCGCCCGCTTTAAACAAGTGGCGCAAATAGCTTTTGGTGTATGTTTGACAAACCTTACAGTCACATGAAGAATCAAGCGACGTCATATCTGAAAGGTAGCGTGCACTTTTGATGGGAATTTTTCCATCATGCGTCAGCGCGCTGCCATGCCGTGCAAGGCGGGTCGGATTAACGCAGTCAAACATATCAATGCCGCGGATGACGGCTTCCAAAATATCATCTGGCGTGCCCACCCCCATCAAATAGCGCGGTTTGTCCGGAGGCAATTGATGGGCAATGTCATCAAGCACTTGATACATCATGGGCTTGGGTTCGCCCACACTGAGCCCACCAATGGAATATCCATCAAATCCGATGGACGTCAAATTCCGTAAGGATTGTTCCCTTAAGTCTTTGAACGGCCCACCCTGAACAATGCCAAAAAGCGCCTGATCAGTGCGTTTCATTACATGTTTTCCGCGTTCAGCCCACCGCGTGGTGCGTTCAACCGATGCTTTCATGTAATCATAATCACTGTCAAAGGGCGGACATTCATCAAAACTCATGATGATGTCCGCACCCAGTTTTTGTTGGATTTCAATGCTTTTTTCCGGTGATAAAAAGAGTTTTTCACCACTTTTGTGATGTTTAAAGTGGACGCCTTCTTCTTTTATGATACGGTTGTTCGCAAGTGAAAACACTTGAAAACCACCACTGTCAGTAAGCAGGCCGCCAGACCATTTCATGAAACCACGGATGCCGCCGTGTTGTTCGATAATATCTTCCCCCGGTTGAAGCCAAAGATGATAGGTATTGCCCAGGATCAACCCTTGAGAAACCGCATCAATCTCTTCTACATCGAGGGTTTTGACAGTTGCTTGCGTGCCTACGGGCATGAAAATAGGGGTTTCAAACTGGCCATGAGGGGTGGTGAGTGTTCCGGTGCGTGCACCGGTTTGTTTACAGGTATGATGCAATTCAAATTGAAATTGAATGGTCCTCACGCTCCTAGTCATTGTTTTTGGTGGAATGATTTTTAAAGGCATTGGAAATCATTAAGTTTATACGGTTGATTTGGTTGATTTCTGAGGCGGAAGTGTCATAATCAATCGCCACGATGTTGCTTTCAGGATACGCTTGTTTCAGTCGCTTAAACATGCCCTTGCCCGCAATGTGGTTAGGCAAGCAACCAAAAGGTTGTGTACATACAATATTGGGCGCGCCATGATTGATAAGATCAACCATCTCAGCGGTTAAGAGCCATCCTTCGCCAGTATGAGTGCCACGGCTTATGAAACCATCCGCCATCGTTTTAAGTTTTTTAAATGGTACTGGGGCTTCAAATTGATATTTTTTGAGCATGTTGCGTATTCGTTGGCGCCGCACTTCCACATATTTGATCAGCGATTTTAAGATGAATCGCTCTTTAAAAGGCCCACCATACTGTTTAATGTCTTCCGCACGAGAGTCAAAGGTGTATAAAAAGAAATCATAAAGCGGGGGGGTGACCACCTCGACGCCTTCTTTTTCAAGGCTTGCTTCTAAGTGGTTGTTGCCCAGAGGAGAATATTTGACGAATATTTCTCCCACGACCCCGACTTTCGGTTTGTTTTCACCGGTTAATGAAAGTGCACGGAAGCGTTTCACAATGGAGCGTGCTTTCTTTTTACTTTTACGCCAAGTAAACAGTTTTTTATGGTAAAAGTATGTCTTAAGCTCACGGTCAATGGTTTCCTTGAGTTGTTTGACTTCACCCGGATTCACTTCATAAGGGCGTGTTTGATTGACAAGCGTCATGATCAAATCACCAAAAATGACCCCTTCATGCAACTTATGAAGTAATCGTGGGGTGATTTTGAACCCTGGGTTTTGTTCGAGTCCATTCGCATTTAAGCTAATGACAGGAACAAATTCCAGTTTTGCTTTTTGGAGGGCTTTACGTAGCAGCGCAATATAATTGCTTGCACGGCATCCCCCACCCGTTTGAGTGATGATGAGGGCAACCTTGTGCTTATCGATGCCTTTTTTCTTTATCGCATCAATAAACTGCCCTATCACCAGCATGGCAGGCACGCAAATGTCATTATGAGAGTATTTCATGCCTTCGTGAATCAAGTTGTAATCGGTGTTGTGAAGCAGTTCAGCGTTATAACCTTCACTGTTTAAGGCTTCAACCAAATATTCAAAATGATAAGGCGCCATTTGTGGGACCAAAATCGTATATTCCTTGCGCATTTCTTCAGTAAAGATTAACCGACCGTTTTCTGTATACTTAAGCTCTGCCATAACGTCTCGCCTCTTTATTCATCGTTGAAAGCAAGCTGCGCAACCGAATGTTGACAGCGCCCAAGTTCGATATTTCATCTATCTTGATTTGGGTATAGTATTTGCCGTTTGCTTCCAGTAAATCACGCAGTTCATCGCTGGTAATGGCATCAAGCCCGCACCCGAAACTTACCAGTTGAACCATGTTGACCCTTGAAAGTGGCGCAATGGCACGCGCCGCATCATAAAGCCTGGTATGATAGGTCCACTGATTAAGCACATTGACATGTTCTTGATGAGCAAGATGATTAATGGCGTCCTCACTTAAAAGCACAACATTGAGACTACGGATGAGTTTGGGAATGCCGTGGTTGACCTCCGGGTCGATATGGTAAGGTCGGCCCGCAAGGACAATGGCATTAAGATTGTTGTCTTCAGCGTATTTGAGTGCACGTTCGCCTTCTTTTTGTATGTTTTCTCTAAAGGTTATGTATTCATCCATGCCTGCCTCGAAGGCTTTTTCCATCGCTTTTTTACTTGTCTTTATATAAGGAGAGAGTTTATCATGCATGATTTTGATGAATTTTCGTTTATCCGATAAAGAAATGTAAGGCTGTAAGAAGGTTAAAAGGTCAAGATGCGTCATATTGCCTTCAATCACTTCAGGGTAGTGCGCCACAATGGGACAATTGAAGTGATTGTGCCCATGGGATTTTTCCTGAAAGTTAAAAGGCATGTTTGGATAAAAGATGAAATCCGGATGTTTTTGATTAAGATTTTCCATGTGGCCGTGGACAAGTTTGGCCGGATAACAAACCGTATCTGAGGGAATGGAGTCCTGACCGCTTTCATACATGGATTTCGTGGAGCGATCACTGGTAATCACTTTGACATCCAGCGCTTCAAAAAACGTGTGCCAAAACGGAATGTTTTCATACATGTTGAGTACCATGGGAATGCCGACGGTTGCTTGGTAGGTTTTCTCATCACTGGGTTGATAACGACGAATTTGGTCATACTTGTATAAATAGAGGTTCGGCAGTTCATCATACGACACCTTAAGCCCAGCACCTTTTTCACAGCGGTTTCCACTGATATATTTTTTACCGTCGTTAAACAAATTAATGGTAAGCGGGCAACGGTTTTCACACTTGTTGCATATGGCCCGCTTGGATTTATACGTAAACGTCTCAAGCGCCCGCGGACTCAATAAGTCACTGTGATTATGGGGAAGCGCGGCGTCCTTTGCAAGGATGGCTGCGCCAAACGCTCCCATGAGCCCAGCAATATTGGGGCGGGTCACTTCAACACCGGTTTCACGTTCAAACGCCCTTAGGACCGCATCATTTTTAAATGTGCCGCCCTGGACAATGATTTGATCACCATACTCTTCAACAACATCATGCGCACGAATGACTTTATAAAGCGCATTTTTAACCACACTGAGCGCAAGACCCGCTGCAATGTCTTCTGTTTTGGCGGCTTCTGACTGCGCCTGTTTCACGCTTGAATTCATAAATACTGTGCAGCGAGAGCCCAAATCCACCGGTGCACTGGCGCGTGTTGCAAGCGACGCAAAGTCCTGAATCTCAAAACCGAGTGACTCAGAAAAGGTTTCGATGAATGACCCACAGCCACTACTGCATGCTTCGTTTAGCACAATGGAAGAAATCATGCCATCATCGACTTTGAAACACTTCATGTCCTGCCCACCAATATCGACCACAAAACTTACATCCGGGTTAAAGTGCTTTGCAGCGTTGTAATGACAAATGGTTTCGACTTCACTGCCATCGAGATTAAAAGCATTTTTGATCAGTTCCTCGCCATACCCCGTTGAAAAAGCCTTTTTGACAATAATGCCTTCATGAATGGATTCATACATCGTTAACAGTGCTTTTTTTACGACTTCAAGCGGATTGCCACGGTTATGGGTATAGTACTGATAAAGCAATTCACGGTTTTCACCGATTAAAACCATTTTGGTTGTGGTTGAGCCGGCATCAATCCCTAAATACGCATTGCCGTGATAATCATTAATGTCTACGTCTTCGACACTTGCTTTAGC
>PUMO01000140.1 GCA_003551405.1 Mollicutes bacterium
AATGAAGACTTGGTCATCGTCTCGCCTGATCATGGTGGTGCAGTCCGTGCACGCACGATGGGAAATGCCATGGGCGCGCCGATAGCGATTATTGATAAGAGCCGTCCAGAGGCCAATGAGGTTGAAATGATGGGTATTGTCGGTGATGTTAGCGACCGAATCGCAATTATTATTGATGACTTGATTGACACTGCCGGCACAATCAGTAGCGCCTCACACGCACTTAAGGATGCAGGTGCCAAAACCGTTTATGCTGCGTGTACACACGCGATTTTTTCTCCACCCGCCAAAGAACGCATTGATGAAAGTGCAATAGAAGAAATTGTTACGACAAATACAATTGAATTGAGTCCAGAACAAAAATCGGATAAGGTCAAACAGTTGAGCGTGGCTAATCTTATCGGACAAAGCATTTTAAACATAATTATGGATAAACCATTGAGTCAATTGTTTGAAGCGTCTACAAAGCAAAAGCGTTATCGACAGTAAAAAAAGCCTGCATGCAGGCTTTTTTTATACTTCGTAGTTTTTTAATCGACCCTTTATGTGCGTATCAACGCGTGCTTTAATTTTGACGGAGTCGTTTTCATAATCAGTCGTAATGATTTCAGACGCTTCATTGAGGAGATTGATAATGTCCCCTTCAGAATGCGGAATCTTGTAAACAACGGTAGTATCATGCTTGAACAGAAGTTTGGGAATCATATCCACAAGGCCTTTGACATTGGTCCCTTCTTTTAAGGACACTTTTACCGAAGGATTTAGGTTGTGCGGAATAATATCACTGGTTAGATCACTTTTGTTAAAAACATAAAGCGTTTCTATTTCGTCCGCGCCAAGTTCTTTTAAAACCTTGTCGGTTGTATGTATCTGATCGAGATAGTAAGGATGCGAAAAATCAATGACATGGACGATCAGGTCCGCTTCCCTGATTTCTTCTAAAGTTGATTTGAATGATTCAACCAAGTCATGCGGTAAGTTCGCTATGAACCCGATGGTATCGGTGATGGTAAAGGGGCGTTTATCTTTTAATTGAATACGCCGAGTTGTCGTTTCAAGCGTGGAAAATACTTGGTCTTTTGTTAGGGTGGTTTGTGGGTTTTCGCTTTGGTCATATTCAAGTAATGTGTTGAGTAACGTGCTTTTGCCTGCATTGGTGTAGCCTACAATCGCGACATTCTTGATATGGCCCTCACGCCGCTGTTTACGGTTCGTTTGTCTTACGGTAACAATATTTTTAAGCTGACGTTCAAGTGTGGAAATTTCTTTTTCAATCTTACGTCGGTCCAGTTCCAGTTTCTTCTCACCGGGTCCTTTTTGACCGATGCCCCCTTGTTGTTGTTCGAAGGAATTGCGCATGGCACTGAGGCGTGGTTTTAGATATTTGAGTTGTGCAATTTCCACTTGAAGCATGGCTTCTTTCGTTTTCGCTTTTTTCGCAAAAATTTCAAGTATGAGTAAGGTGCGGTCAATAACCGCTTTATCAAATACATCTTCAAGGTTGCGCAGTTGTGTATTGGTTAATTCTTCGTTAAAAATGACATAGTCAATATCATAGAGGGTTACATAATCTTTCACTTCATCAAGTTTACCTTTTCCAATCTTATGGGATGATGTTGTGGCATCACTTTTTTGTTTAAACCGTTTCACCACATTGATATGCAATGAATCGGCCAAATTATCAAGTTCATCCATATAATAATCAAGCATGCCCTTCTTAAAGTAGTCGATGCCAATCAGTATCGCTTTTTTCATGAGTATCCCTCCTACTTTTATTTTATCATGAAATGCTTGCAAGATTAAAAAAAGAAGGTGATTGATCGTCAATCACCTTCTAATATTTACAGTCCACATTTAACTTGTGCGTTACAGTTGGTGCATGTGTGGCAGCCACCCATGTTTTCGATGGTACCTTCCATACATACTGGACATAAATCGCCAGCATCCGTACCAATATTTCGGTCCTGACGGTCTTTTCTTAGTTGCTTGACGTTGGGTTCCTTTTTCGGCTCAACACTTTCTTCATGAACATGAATGCCGAAGTCTTTAATGTCCACTTGCTTTTTATCTTTGTCGTCTTTAGATAGAGACAAGACTTGTGCATCACGAGAACCATCCACATAGACGGTACCGCCTTTGGCGCCACCGGCATAAAGGCGACGATAGATTGATTCGACTTCTTCTACAGTGTAGCCTTCAGGCGCGTTCACGGTTTTTGAAATACTTGAATCAACCCACGTTTGAATGGTTGTTTGCATATCAACATGCGCTTCTGGTGGGAGGTCCATGGCACTCACAAACGTATCTGGGAGATTGTTCGCATCATACTCAGGATGGACTTTCAGATAGTTTTCCACAATGCTTGCATTGACTTCGATGAATTTACCCAGGCGCCCACTGCGGAAATATGTAAAGGCAAAGTATGGCTCTAGCCCGGTGGATACGCCAACCATGGTTCCTGTGGAACCTGTCGGTGCAATGGTCAGTAAGTGGGAGTTGCGAATGCCGTGTTTTTCAATGCCCTTGCGTATACGCTCTGGGAGTTTCTGAAGGTAACCGCTACTAAGCATTTTCTCACGGTTTTCTTCTGTTTCAAGATATGCAAAGGGGCCTTTTTCTTTGGCGAGTTCGATGCTTGTTTCATACGATTTAGTCGCAATGAATTTAAATAGTTCATCGATAAATGGCAAGTCTTCTTTGGCGCCGTATTTACGGTGTGTCCAAATCAAGAGATCGTGCAGTCCCATGACCCCTAAACCGATGCGGCGTTCACCAAGTGCCTGTTTACGGTTTTCTTCAAGGAAATAATGGGTTTTATCTATGACATTATCCAATAAACGTACTGAACGACGGATGGTTTGTTCAAGTTTTTTCCAGTCAACATCTTCTTGTTCATGGTCAACCATGTTAGCGAGGTTGATGGCAGCTAAATTACATACACTGTAGGGAGCAAGCGGCTGTTCCCCACATGGATTGGTTGAAACTACCTTGTTATCATAAGCGACCGCGTTGGTATCGTTGTTTGCGTTGTCGATGAAGAAGATACCGGGTTCTGCTGAATAGGTGGCACAAACATTGATAAGATTCCATAAGTCTTTAGCTTTGACTGTGTGGTGGACTTTGCTTGCATATCCCATGTTTTCCCAGGTTCTCACATCGCCAATATCGCCCCAAAGACGATCATAATCAGCTTTATCTTTTTCATCATAAGCGTCGATGTCTGGGAATTTGAGTTCATGCATTTCATCACTTTCGACGGCTTGCATGAAATCGTTGGTGATGGCTACAGAGATATTGGCGCCACTTAGATATTCTGGATCGTTAACTTCATAGTGACCGCCTTTATTTAAGCGGTCCCACGCCTTATCAATGATTTTCTTAGAAAATAACGACGCGTCTTTTTGACTTTGTTCAACGATGTACTCATTGATTTCCTGTTCCTCTTCAGTAAGGGGAACGAACTTGAGTTTATTCTCAGCAGCGCGTTTGATGAGGGGTTCGTCAAAGGTTTCTTTGATGAACTGTAAAATTCGTGGATTTTGCATTTTGGAAATGATGAACTCAATGACATCTGGATGCCAATCCGCCAACATGATCATTTGCGCGCCTCGCCGTGAACCGCCCTGTTCGACGAGATGCGTCAATTGTGAAAGGTCGTTGAGCCATGAAACAGACCCGCTTGACTTTCCGTTCACGCCTTTTGCGAGGGCGTTTTTTGGACGCAAAGTGCTACCGTTGGTACCGACACCGCCACCACGGGACATAATTTCCATGACTTGTTTACGGTGCTCACTGATGCCTTCACGTGAGTCATGAATAAAAGGCATGACAAAACAATTGAAGTAGGTTACTTCGGTTTGTGAGCCCGCACCAAACAAAATACGTCCGGCTGGAACAAGGTTCATCTCACTTACCTCTTCAAAGAAAGCCTCTTTGATGGCTTCGCTTTCTTCTTCACCTAGATGTGCAGACACCCTTTTAGCAATCTGCTCAAAGAACAGCTCCAAAGGCTTATCGACTTGCCTAATAGGCCGTGTAATGCGTCCAAATTCATCCGCATCTTCGGTTTGTGAAATATATTCGTCTTCTACTTTTATACTGACCGTATCATTATTGATAGCATCTACAATTCCCACACCGCGTGCTGGAAACTTTGGGTCGTCTCTAACGACAGTGAGCACCAAGTCTCCTTCTTTTAGTGTTTTTAAGTTGAGGTCTTTTTGTGTATAGCGGTCAAGCATGACCAGCCTGCTCACTCCCTCCAATGACTTTTCCATATCGTCTGTGATAGGATAAAGGTGGGTGAAGTGCTTGTTGATCTCTTCATTGATGGATTGAATCATTGCTTGTGAATATTTGGGCATAATTTTCCCTCCATAGTTCAAGTGTAGACCATATTATATAGCATTAGACTTTTTGATTCTAGTCCTTGACATACGCTTTCTTTAAATTGTGTTGTCAAAATGCTTTAATGACGCTTTTGGTTAGATTTATAAAAAAATATGACACTGTAAAAAAGGGTCAATGACTTATTATTATTCTATGGTATAATCAACCATGATACAATGCAATTGCGTTATTTTATAATGTAGCAAAGGCGGTGAGCGCATGCATGAATTCGATATTCTCCTCATAAATACGTACTTATTGGCGATTTTTTCAATGGTTGTGCGGAATAAAATAAATGCCATTACCATGCGCACACTCAAGGTGCTGACATTTTTGATGGCTGTGCTTTTTTATTGGACACTGTTCACAAATCTTGATGCGATTGACACATGGGCATTCATGCTCAGTAGAGCCGTCCCACTGTTGGTGGTAATAGTGGTTATTATCAACTATGAGTTTAGACTTTTAATGGAAGCGGTAGGGGTTAAGCGTGGTCGTTTGATCTCCAATGCCATCAAGGATGATGTGAAAAACGAATTAATTCACGGCATTGATTATTTATCACGCCATAAAATCGGCGCGATTATTACCTTTGAGCGTAATGATTCATTACAAGAGTATATTGATCATGCCTTTAGCATCGAAGCGCCGCTTTCAAGCGAACTCATTGGCAGTATGTTTATGCCCAACACGCCACTGCACGATGGTGCGGTTATTGTCAAAGACAATATTATTAAATGTGCAGGCGCGTATTTCCCACCGTCTGAGAGTGAAAAAATCCCTAAAAACATGGGCTCACGCCACCGGGCTGCGATTGGGATCTCTGAGCGCAATGATTCGTTCACGGTTGTTGTGAGTGAAGAAAGCGGCGCAATCAGTGTTACGATAGATGGATACCTTGATGAAGACATTTCCCGAGAATCATTGATTTTATATCTCGAAAAATATCTTCAAAATTAATGTAGTAAAAGGGGGACGACCATGCTGGTTTGGTTGAATGTGACAGTCATGATTTTTATTGTCTGGGCGCTATTGATTGCCTTCAAAAAAATTCGAACCAAAAAGGGTGATTTGGACTCCCTCGTTTTTGTGGCCGCCCTGGGCGCTTATTTACTGTTTGATGTGTATGCCCTTACGGAGGTCCCCGGGTTTATTTTGGATATTCTCATTTATGGTGGATTCTTCTTAACGGTATTTTTATTTAATATTCGTGAAGTGTTTGCCAAGGATGTCACAAAAGAAAAACTCAACGCGCTCAATAAGGAATACCGCAAACTCAGCGACCGAAGTGAAATGCTTAGAATGCGGTTTGTTCGTTTGCTTGATATGGTCGACTCAGGCATCATGTTCCGTAGTGAAAATGGCAGTGTGTTTGGGACGGATCAATTACTTGATATCTTCAACTTTGAAAACAATGAATTTTCGTTTGATGCGCTTTTACATATCATGCATCCTGATGACAAACGAACGTATATGGAAGTCCTTGATTGTCTTGGGAAAAAACATTCTACGTATACGGTTCATTACCGCTTAAACAAAGAAACAGGGTATAGCTGGTTTAAAGAACGTGGCACCTATTTGAAACATAAAGGCAAACCGATGTATATTGCATTGGTTGATGCACTTGATATTAAGGCGTATCCCAAAAGCAATATCGAGGTATTAAATAATTTGACCATTGGTGAATCGTATTTTGAGCATCTACAAAAACTCAGCCGCAAAGGGTCCCCCTACACCATTGTGACGTTTGAGATCAGCAACATTCCACAAATTAACAACCGTTACGGCCGCGACATTGGAGATTTAATGATGGGCGAATATTTGAGTAAACTCAGTTATCAGTTCTTAAAGGACATTCATGCTGTTTTTCGTCTGGGCGGGATTCGTTTTGCGATGGTTATTGAAGATCAGCGCAAAGCACAGATGCTTAAGCGTGCCCTTGAAGAGGGCGGAGACCTTATCAATTATACAATGCAATTCGGCGCGGCTAAAGAGAGCGTTTTTCCAGCCTTTGGCATCCTCGAGGTCAAGCATTTTGATGAACCGATTGATGAGCTTGCCGCGCGTGCTGAGAAGGCACTGGAAATCGCACTGGATGAAAAAACCCAGGACATATACTTCGTAATAAGTTAGGTGATTAAACATGGACAAACCAACTCTGCGCAAAATATTTATCAATGAGCGCAACAAAATGGAACCCAAAATGCACAAGATGCTTAATCATATGCTCATGGCAAGCTTACAAGAAGAATTGCAGGTGCATTCGTTAAAAACCATAGGCATCTTTTATCCGATGGACAATGAGGTTGACGTAAGGGCGCTTGGTAAAATCTATGAAGTGGTCTATCCGAAAATTGAAGCCAACCAAATTGTATTTTACAAAGATTCAGGGAAGTGGGAGACATCCCGTTTTGGTGTAAAAGAGCCTGTTTCCAGTGAAGCGGTTGATAAAGCCGATATTGACGCTGTGATTGTACCAGGGATTGTGTATGATGATGCGCTTTATCGTTTGGGATATGGAAAAGGGTATTATGATGCCTTTTTATCAGAATATAAAGGACTGAGCATCGGGGTTGTTTTTGAAAAGTTCCGCGTGGAGGCACTGCCCAATAAACCGCATGATATCCCAGTAGACATGCTCGTAACCGATAACCAAGTGTATGTGAGTCGTCATGATGACATATGATGCCATTGTTTTAGGGGGCGGACAAGGGAAACGGTTGAATCTTGGCTATAACAAAATCCTTTATACGCTTAATGGCCGTTACGTGCTTGAATATGCGCTTGAGCCTTTTGTCAATGACCCCCGCTGTGTGCGCATTATTGTTGTTCTTAGTGAAGAGGACGGAAAACTGTTAAAAGATGTGATTAACCACAAAAAGATCATTACCACTTTGGGTGGAGAGCACCGAAAAGACAGTGTCTATCAAGGGCTTTTAAAGACGCAATCTTCCTATGTCCTCATTCACGATGGCGCCCGCCCGTTCGTTCAGTCTTCAGTCATTGACCGTGTCCTTCATTGTTTGAAAACCCATGCTTCGGTTACGGCTGCGTTGCCTGCGAAAGATACGATGGCAAAGACGGAAAATGAACGTATTGTGCAGCACGTCAACCGTCGTGATTTCATGCGTATCCAGACCCCTCAAGGGTTTTGGCGCGATACGATCATAAAAGCTTATGAAACCCCCCTGCAATCGGTTGAACCAATCACCTGTGATGTCTCGTTAGTCAAGGCCGCAATCAATATTACGGGTGCGACAGTGCATGGTGATGAAAAGACCATGAAGCTCACGACCCGTGAAGATGCCACAATCCTGGAGGGGATTGCGCATGTTACGAATCGGTCATAGTTATGATGTGCATCGTTTAACAAAAGGACGCCAGTTGAGACTCGGTGGCCTAAGCATAAACAGTGATGTAGAAAGTGTGGCCCACAGCGATGGTGATGTTTTATTGCATGCAATCAGCGAAAGCATTCTAGGTGCGATGGCACTTGGGGATCTTGGCACGTATTTCCCTGATACCGCCGATGAAACCAAAAATATGAACTCTTCAGAAATACTCAAGCAAGTCAATGCGATGATGCAAAACGCGCAATATAAAATTAATAATCTTGATGCGACAGTGTATTTGGAAAAGCCCAAGTTGTCCAGTTATATAAAAGCCATTAGGGAAAATATTGCATCACTTTTAGGAATTGGCATCACACAGATTAGCATCAAAGCAACGACGCATGAAAAAAAAGGGCCCATCGGCGTACGTGAAGCAATTGGCGCTGAATGTGTCGTTTTGCTTGAACATAGTGAGTATATTCGAAAATTATGAGGTGATGTTATGGAATCAAATCAACCAGAGATTGTAGAAACAGAAGTGGGGACGTTTGAAATCATTAAAAACTATAAAGAAGCTTACGATACCAAAAGTTTTACCGAACGTTATGTTGATTATTTTGATAAGTATGAAATCATTGTCGGTGACTTTAGTGCTGAGATGCTCAGGTTGAAAGGGTTTAATAAAAATGCCCAACATAAAATTTATGATTACTTAAATGAGTCCGCTGTTCCCAATGCGCCCTATTTCATCTTAAGGCGAATCAGTGCGACCGTCACTGACAATGAGAATAGCAAAGAATAGAGTGTGTCCAATGATTCATAATTTTTAAGTGTTTCACACCAGTACACGATGTCAGTGATGTATAATACAAGTGAAATATGGAGGTGTGAACAATGGAAGAAAGAGTTATTGCGGAAAAGGCCGAAGAAGTCATCGAAAAAATTAAGCCCTACATACGCCGAGATGGTGGCGACATTCGCTTTGTAAAGTATGAAGAAGGCATTGTCTATGTTGAAATGCTCGGTGCATGCGTTGGTTGTTCTTTGGTGGACACCACCCTTACCGACGGTGTAGAAGCCATATTGCTTGAAGAAGTACCAGGCATTATTGGCGTAGAGGCAATATAAAGAAAAAAGGTGAAAGCATGAAAAAAACGGATTCCCTTGATGATCGCGTCAATGACACGAAAACACGCGACACAGTTGTAAACATGCTCAATGAACGCGGAGTCACGCTTAATGATATTGCGGAACTAACGTTTGATTTACAAAAAAAGTATATTGAGGAATTGACCATGGACGTCTGCATGGATCATGTTGAGCGTGTTGTTATGAAGCGTGAAGTACAAAACGCGATTTTAACAGGGCTGGAACTTGATAAAATGGCAGAAGAAGGGACTATGCGCGAACCCCTCAAAACCATGCTTCAAAATGATTACCCACTCTATGGCATCGATGAAGTGCTCGCGCTTGCCATTGTCAATGTGTATGGATCGATTGGATTTACCAACTTCGGGTATGTTGATAAATTAAAACCTGGTGTGATCCGACGGATTGATGATGAAGGCAAAAATAGCGACCGATGCAATACGTTTTTAGATGACATTGTCGGTGCCATTGCGGCTGCAGCCGCAAGCTCAATTGCGCATCGATACGCTTAACCCCCAAGAGAAATCCACGGATTTCTCTTTTGATTTAAACGGGGTGTGTTATACTGAAAAAAACGATAAAAAGAGTTGGTTCAGATGAAACAAGGCGATATTGTCAAAGGCACAATCACTGCCATTAAACCGTTCGGTGCCTTTGTCAAAGTGGATGAAAAGACCCAGGGAATGATTCACATCAGCGAAGTCGCGGATGGGTATGTGCACAACATTGAAGACTATTTGACAGTTGGTAAGACGGTGCGTCTTTATGTCCTTGAACAAAAAGATACACATCGTTTGAGCTTAAGCTACAAACGTGCCAACAAACAAAAGAAAAAACGATTGAAAATTCATTTGAAACATGGCTTTCAACCATTAAAAGAGGCACTTCCCAAATGGATTGAAGGATACGATTTAGGTGAAGGAAATGAATAAGGAGGCCTTAGTATGTTAAATGTGAATGTAGATTATGTTAAACCAGCAATTGATCCTAGCGATAAAAAAGCATTGGAACAAGAGATTGCTTCAGCGCATGAAAGACTGGAAAATGGCACAGGTAAGGGAAATGAATTTCTTGGGTGGCTTGAACTTGCCACACACATGAAACATCAAGTAAACGATATTAATGCGGTCGCTTCTCGGTTGAAGGAAAACAGTGACGTTACGTTGGTCATTGGCATTGGCGGCTCATATCTCGGCGCCAAAGCAACGCTTGAAGCCCTTAATTCATATTTTAAGGAAACTGATGGGCCAGAACTCATATTTGTTGGTCACCATATCTCCAGTGAATATATGGCGGACTTAACCGATTATCTTGAAAATAAACGCTTTAGCATTAATGTGATTTCAAAAAGTGGCACAACCACCGAACCAGCACTGGCATTCAGACACTTTAAAACACTTCTTGAAAACAAGGTTGGTAAAGAAGAAGCCGCCAAACGCATTGTCGCAACGACAGACAAAGAAAAAGGTGCACTCCGTCATTTGGCCATTCAAGAAGGTTATGACACCTTTGTTATTCCCGATGATGTGGGAGGACGTTACAGTGTCTTGACACCTGTAGGCTTGCTCCCTATTGCAATCAGCGGGACTGATGTTGATCAATTGCTTGATGGTGCCATTCAGGCACGTAAGGATTTTAATGAACGTACGCTTGATAATCCTGTCTATCAATATGTCATGGCGCGTCATAGTCTTTATCGCCAAGGGAAAAAACTTGAGCTTTTCATTCATTATGAACCGAAACTTGCCTTTTTAGCCGAATGGTGGAAACAGCTATTTGGTGAAAGTGAAGGGAAAGAAAATAAAGGACTTTATCCTGCAAGTGCGGGATTTACCACTGATTTGCATTCGCTTGGTCAATACATTCAAGAAGGTGAACGCCACTTGTTTGAAACCGTGATTTCGATTAATAATGCATCCAGAGATTTTAAAATCCCTCAAACAAAAGCCAACCTGGATGGTCTCAATTACCTGAGTGATCAATCCATCGATACAATCAATAAAAAAGCCATGCAAGGGACCATGCTTGCCCACCTTGATGGTGGTGCGCCCAGTATATTGATTGAAGTTGACA
>PUMO01000094.1 GCA_003551405.1 Mollicutes bacterium
GACAGGGCAAATCGGGCCTTATGAACTTCCCTATGAATTTCTGGGGATTGCTGGAGTGGTGTTGCTTGTTTTTCCGCTCTTTTACATACACATGAAAACGACACACAAAGTGGTCATCATGGAGGATGCATTTGCGAAGCAGACGGCATTTAGGCGTTTTAAAATTGTTATGTTCAAATCCGTTAAAAAAGTAAGAATCAATAAAAAGAATGTGCTCCATATCACCACCGGCAACAGTAAACTCAAAATACCAACCAATCTTTATGATCATTCTGTCAATGTGCTCAAAACGGTGTTTGACTATGAAGGGCTTTTTGACAAAAAGAAAAAACCGTATGCGCTTCACATTGATGGCGGTGAGGTCCAACTTGAAGAAAAACCCATTACCCTCTCACGCACGACGCAGCAACTACTTGAGCATCTTGAAACGACCTATGAATATGTTCGCACAGACCGTATAGAAGAAATCATTCTTTATAACGCGCAACTTGAAAAGATTAAAATCATTGACGATGCACACTGCCATTTGACGTTTGATCATATTGACGTCAAGTCCACGCATCCCGACAATCCAGAATTCAGAGCAATGAAAACAACGAATGCGGCGATTGTGTTTGAACACGTTTCCCATGTGGAAATATTTGATCTGGGCAAGCCAAGTCAAAATGAAGTAGAACTTGTTGGAACGTCGATTGAACGCCTCAAGAAATTGCAAAAGGGTGCCAACATCATGGATGCATCATTCAAGACGCTTGCGGACACGCATAGTGTCGATATAACCTTAATGCAAGGTGCCAAAAAGCAACGCATTCGTTTTGTCTTCAAACACGCCATCATTGGCTTCAATGATTTTTCGGGTGTTGCGTGGTTTGAAAATCAATAGACAAACGTCTTAAAATCATATATAGTATTATCAACTAATTATTGGAGTGATTACATGATCTCAAGCAACGACTTTAAAACAGGACTCACCATTAAACATGACGACAATATTTATCAAATCATTGAGTTCCAGCATGTTAAACCAGGCAAAGGCAGCGCCTTTGTCCGCAGCAAGCTAAGAAACTTGCGCAGTGGTGCCATTGTTGAAAAAACTTGGCGTGCCGGAGAAAAAGTGGAACCCGCGATGATTGATAAACAACCCATGCAGTTCATCTATGCGGATGGGGATATGTATGTATTCATGAATACGCAATCGTATGAACAAATTGAAATACCAAAAAAACAAATCGAATATGAAAGCAACTTCTTAACCGAAGGCATGGAAGTCAATGTACGCAGTTTTGAAAATGAAATTCTCGGCGTTGAACTCCCTGAAAAAGTCAACATGGAAGTGATAGAGACCGTTCCTGGCGTCAAGGGCAATACGGCGACGCATGCGACGAAAGATGCAACCGTTGAAAGCGGGTATACCTTGCAAGTGCCCCTTTTCATCAATGAAGGCGACCGCATCGTCATCAACACCGATACCGGTAAATATTCGACCAAAGCCAATTAATGAGGAGTGAGTGCTTTTGGATTCGCATGCCATCGTGTTAGCTAGTGTTCCTACCCCCCAAATTATTGTCATGGTTGGATTGATTCTTGTATCCAGCTTCTTTTCCATGAGTGAAACGGTCTTTTCTTCACTCAATCCAATCCGTATAAAAAATTACATAGAAGCTGGTAAAAAAGGGTCTAAGCAAGCGCTATGGATTCATGAACGCTTTGACCGTGCACTGACAACCATATTGGTTGGAAACAACCTGGCCAATGTTGCGCTTGCGACCATTTCAGCCAGTGTGTTTACACAAATTTTTAGAGACAATGAAATTTTTGTGACGGTGTTTAACACAGTGGTCATGACGACCATTTTACTTATCTTTGGAGAGATTATTCCCAAAAGTTTTGCGAAAATGCATTCCGATAAAATTGCGGTGAAAATCAGCCGGGCACTGCTTGTGATTATGAAAGTGCTAAAACCCGTGGTGTTTGTGTTTATCAAAATCAAATCCATCTTTTTAAAGGCGGATGAACGCGTCACCATTTCAGTAAGTGAAGATGAACTTGAAACCATCATAGACACCATGGAAGAAGAAGGATCCATCGATGAAGAAGAAGCAGAAATGCTTCAAAGCGTCTTGGACCTTGGGGAAAAACAAGTTTATGAAATCATGACACCGCGTGTGGACATGGTGGCGGTTGATGTCGGTGAGGACAAGGAAAGCATTCTGAAGAAATTTTTTGACAATCAGTTTTCGCGTCTGCCGGTTTATGAAGACTCCCGTGATAAAATTGTCGGCATTCTTTATGAACGCGACTTTTTTACCATGATTATAAAAGAAGCGCCGATTGATGTTCGCCAGTTGATGAACCCTCCAATCTTCGTTTCAAAATCCATGCGCGCCGATACATTAATCGAAACCCTGCAACGTGAAAACACACACTTAGCGATTGTTTCTGATGAATTTGGTGGCACCAGTGGCATTGTGACCATGGAAGATGCTCTTGAAGAGCTGGTAGGTGAAATTTATGATGAACATGATGACATTGATGATGAATACTTAAAACAACTTGGAAGTCATGAATATGGGGTGAACGCTGATATTGAGCTTGGTGATTTATTCAATGAACTCAAACTTGGTGAGCCCCCTGAAAAAGAAGAAAAAACGTTGGGCAGTTTCCTTTTCGACCGTTTTGAAAGTGTGCCCGAAGTCGATATGACCTATTCGATGATACAAAAAATGGTCTCTTACCATCACGAAGAAACCACACAGTTTTTCAAGCTTACCTTCGTGATTAAAGAAATTAAAGAACGCCGCATTAAATATGTACACTTGGACGTTGAACCCGCCACAAGTGACGAAACCATCTAGGAGGATTCCATGGAACGTCTACAAAAACTGATCGCGCAAGCCGGCGTGACATCACGGCGCAAAGCGGAAGAAATGATTGAACAAGGCCGTGTGCAGGTTAACGGTGAAGTGGTCCGTGAACTCGGTGCCAAAGCCAATAAAAGTGACGCCATCCTTGTGGATGGCCGCCCAATTACCATTGAAGAAAAAGAATATTATGTCTTTTATAAACCAGAAGGCACTATCTCAAGTGTGGACGATGAGAAGAACCGAAAAACCGTCGTCGACTTTGTCGATACTAACGCACGCATATTTCCTGTTGGGCGTCTTGACTATGACTCAAGCGGCGTGCTTTTGCTTACAAATGACGGGGATTTTACTCAAAAAATGTTACATCCGTCCAACCGAATTGAAAAAGAATACCAAGTCACGGTTCAAGGCTTTGTGCGCAAACCGACCTCACGAAAAATCGAACGCGGCGGCATTCGCCTTAATGGTGAAAAGACTGCACCGTCGAAAGTGCATCACATGAAGTATAACAAGGAAAAAGAAACATCAACATTTAATTTTACGGTGACCGAAGGCAAATATCGACATATTCGTAGACTCTTTGAGTCTGTGGGTCATGAGGTGATCAAACTTAAACGTATTCGCTTTGGGATTGTGACCCTTGAGGGGCTCGCCAAAGGTGAGATTCGCATGCTAAAACCCCATGAACTTAAACAACTCAACGTCATTGCAATGCGCAATCAACAAAAAAATAAATGAAAAAAGTAAGGCTTTACATCATTAGGGCGCCCATGTTGGCGTCTTTTTACTTGGGAGTAACAAATTCATTTACATGGGATATAAAACGTTTACTTTTGCAAATTGTGTTTGGATTTCTTGTTAAAGATGGTAAAATGCAATTGACATAAGATGTATTACAACAAACATGACACTTAAGAAGTATCTATAAAACAAAACGAAAGTGGGTAAATCATGTCGAAACTTAATATGTTTCAACGCGATGCTCTAATCTTACTGACACTTTTATTGTTGCATGTAGGCTTTGCGCTCACCTTCCCCCTTCGCAGTATCGAAGCGGGCTCAACAGTCACAATATCGCGTGAATGGGCAGTGTTCACTATTCAAAATGGCGATTCGTCCATCACTTACATCCCAGTTTTAACAATGATTTATGTGGCCATTCTAATTGGTTTGCTTTTCAAGAAACAAAAGCCGCTAACACTGATTTATGGTATTGGGCTCATGCTTCTGACGAAGATGAATTTCTTAAGTGAGTTAAGCAGCATGGCAGGTACCCATCAAAACGTCATCGTCAGCAACTGGCTCATGCCAACGGTTCAGGCTGGCAGTTCAACCATGGCCCAAGACATCACCATTGTCGTCATTTTGGCGTTACTGGCCATCAAACTGAGCATTATTGCGTATGACATCATCAAGAAACGTTTCAATGTAAACCATACTGTGCAAAACCGAGCACACCAAAAACATGTATAAAAAAAGTTTTCCCGGTAAAAACTGGGAAAACTTTTTTATTGGGGCTATAAAATGCCACTGCCAAATAGTCCGGCAAAGACAAGGCTAATGATCGTCATCAGTTTGATTAAAATGTTGATTGATGGTCCTGAGGTGTCCTTGAAGGGATCACCCACCGTATCGCCTGTGACACTTGCCTTGTGCGCAAAACTGCCCTTTTCACCGTGATGGCCTTCTTCAATATATTTTTTTGCGTTATCCCATGCACCACCACTGTTGGCCATGAATATCGCCATTGATATACCGCTACCAAGCGCGCCTGCAAGCAAACCGCCCAGTGCTTCAGCGCCAAGTAAGAACCCAATGATCAAGGGTGCACTGACCGCAAGCAACCCGGGAATGATCATTTCCTTAAGTGCGGCCTTGGTGGATATGTCAACACAACGGGCATAATCCGGTTTGTTTTCTTTTTCCATAATGCCCGGGATTTCTCTGAACTGACGGCGCACTTCATCGATCATTTTACCAGCCGCCCGTCCGACGCTGTTCATCGTCAGAGAACTGAATAAAAACGGAAGCATGGCCCCAACAAGTATGCCGACGATGACTGCCGGTTGTGTGACATCAATGGCACTTAACCCTGCGGCTGCAACGAAAGAGGAAAACAGTGCCAAAGAAGTGAGCGCTGCAGACCCAATCGCAAACCCTTTACCGATTGCGGCCGTTGTGTTTCCGACACTGTCAAGCTTATCGGTGATTTCACGGACGCTTTTGTCCATGCCGGTCATTTCCGCTATTCCTCCTGCATTATCCGCAATGGGTCCATAGGCATCAATCGCAATGGTCATTCCAGTGGTCGCAAGCATGCCAACGGCCGCAAGACCAATGCCATAAAGCCCCGCAAGCTGATAGGCGATCAAAATGACTACAGCAATAAGTCCGATTGGAATGGCGGTTGACTCCATGCCGATGGCGAGTCCGCCAATGATATTGGTCGCGTGGCCGGTTTCACTTTGTTCGGCAATGCTTTGTACTTTTTTATGTTCACTGGATGTATAGATTTCTGTAATGATGCCAATGACGATGCCTACAAGCAATCCAGCTACAATCGCAAAGAATGGTCCGAAATTCGCAAAAATGTTTTGCTGGATATAGTACCACGTTAAAAAGGCCGTGAAGAGCAAGAAAAGTATGCCTGCCACATACGTCCCCTTTTTAAGGACTTTATGCGGCTCATCCGCTTCTTTAGTGCGTATGGTCATGGTGCCTAAAATGGCCGCAATGATTCCAAAAGCACTGAGGAAAATCGGAAAAAGCGCGCCTTCCAAAGGCACCGCTTCACCGGCTGGATTGGTAAGCATGGCGCCCAGGGTAATGGCCGCAATGATTGAACCAACGTAGGATTCAAACAAGTCGGCTCCCATGCCCGCAACGTCACCCACATTGTCCCCTACGTTGTCTGCGATGACTGCGGGATTGCGTGGATCATCTTCAGGAATGCCCGCTTCAATTTTTCCAACCAGGTCCGCTCCAACATCCGCTGCTTTAGTGTAAATACCACCACCAACGCGTCCGAAAAGCGCAATGCTTGAAGCACCCAGACCAAACCCGGTAAGAACCTGGGCGGTCCCGGCCTCATCCAGGCCAAAGAAGTAAGTACTTACCAAATAATAAAGAATCAATCCGGTCAGGCCAAGGCCGACCACGGCCATTCCCATGACCGCACCACCACTAAACGCAATATCCAACGCTTTGTTCATACCGGATTGTTCGGCAGACGTGGCGACGCGTGAATTGGCCGCAACGGCACCGCGCATGCCCAAATATCCGGCTAGACCGCTTAAAAATGCACCAAGAATAAACGCGCCCGCTGTTTGAAAGCTGATCGCAAAGCCAATGATAAAGAAAAGTGTGACCACAAACAGGCTTAAGATTTTATACTGTCTCGACAAAAAAGCCATGGCACCTTCTCTTATGTACCCTGAAATTTCAACAACGTTGGGATTGCCTTTTTCAATTTTTTTGATTTTGTAAAATAACACCCCTGCATACAGTATTGCCAAAACACTGAATACAAGCGCAATTCCCAAAAATCCCTGCATTGCAATTCCTCCTTTATTGTGAATGCATATTCATGTTGCTAGCAATATATCATAAAGCGTTTTCATATTCAAGTTTATCTTGGGTGGGAATTTCACTTTGAAAAACACAATTAAATGCTCTAAAATAGTACTATTGAAATAAGCCCAGGTGTGATATAATGGGAATGATTTTTTAAAGGGGTGATCGAATGGCAACGACTCAAATTGCCATAGACGGGCCGGCCGGTGCGGGCAAGAGCACCATTGCCAAACTCGTGGCTGAATTGTTTAAGTATACATACATAGACACCGGTGCGATGTATCGTGCCATTACCCTCAAAGCGATGCGCTTGAATGTTGAACTAAACGATGAAGACGCCTTTGACTTTCTCAATCAAACGAGCTTTGATTATGAAAACGGCGTCTTATTTATGGACAGTGTCGATGTGAGCCGCTTGATCAGAAGCCGTGAAGTGTCGAACAATGTTTCCTTGGTTAGTTCACATCAACGTGTCCGCGAGATACTGGTTGAACGTCAACGCGCCATTGCGCACCATAAAAACGTGGTCATGGACGGGCGTGACATTGGATACAATGTCCTTCCGAATGCCGATTTCAAATTTTTTCTGACCGCCAATGTGGCCACGCGCGCGAAGCGTCGCTTTCTAGAGAACGCCCAAAACGGGATTCATATCCCGCTTGAGGATTTGAAAAATGAAATCATTGCCCGTGATGATTTTGATTCAAATCGTACCATTACCCCGTTAAAACCGGCAGAAGATGCCATAGTCATAGACACATCGGATATGAAGATTGAAGATGTGGTTAAAACCATAGAGTCAATAGTTAGAGGAGAGAATAATCATGAAAATGAATCAAGTGCAAGAAGGTAACAAAATTCAAGGAAAAGTCTATGCAGTTAAAGATAACGAAGTCATCGTTGTTGTAGAAGACTATCCTACTGAAGGCACCATCTATTTGAATGAACTTACGACCAAAGATGTTTCAAGCGCCAGAGATGTTTTGAGCGAAGGCGACGAAATTGAGGCCATCGTTAAGAAAAAGGATGATGAAGCGGGGGTTTTACTGCTTTCTCGCATCGATATCGAAAGAGACCAGATTTTTGAGGATTTACAAAATAAATTCCAAGAAGATGAATCCTTTGAAGCAACCGTTAAAGAGCACAACAAAGGCGGACTTATTGTTCGTGCGTTTGGTTTGGATATGTTCATGCCGGCCCGCGAGGTTTCGCAAGAATTCACCGATGACTTAAGCCAATTCAAGGGGCAAACATTTGAAGTGAAACTCATTGAAATCTCTAAACGTAAAATTGTTGTTTCCCGCCGTGCTGTACAAAAAGACAAGCAAAAAGAAGCGAAGAAAAAGCAACTTGAAGAAGTCAAGGAAGGCATGGAACTTAAAGGGACTGTTTCCAAATTGATGCCTTATGGGGCTTTTGTCAAACTCAATGATTATCCTGAGGTTGAAGGATTGTTTCACGTTTCTGAAATGTCGCATCATCGTGTCAATAAACCGAGTGATATTTTAAAAGAAGGCGACACTATCGATGTAAAAGTAATCGAAGCCAAAGGTCAAAAACGCGGGCTTTCGAAAAAGGCGCTTGAAAAAACACCATGGCAAGCCTTTGCGGAAACACATAATGTTGGTGACCAAGTTAAAGGTAAAGTCGTCAAGAAAATGAAATTTGGTATTTTGGTTGAAGTGGCTAAAGATGTTGCTGGCATCATTAACAAAAGCGACTATTCATGGGATCCACGTTTCAACTTGGCAGGGAATGTCAATGTCGGCGATGAAGTGGACGTCAAAATCTTATCGCTGGACCCTGAAAAAGGTAGAATGCAGCTGTCCAAAAAGCACCTTGAATATAATCCATGGGATGATGTGAGTGTCAAGGTTGGCGAAATTGTAAGCGGTGAAGTCAAGGAACTTAGAAATAACGGCGCACTTGTAGAAGTACAGGGGGTTTATGGCTTCGTACCGATTGGTGAGATTTCAGAAAAACGTATCGAAGACCCTTCTGAAGTTTTAAAACAAGAACAAGTTATCAATGCGAAAGTTCTTAAATTTGACCGCAAACAATGGCAAATGGTCCTTTCCATTCAAGAATATGAACAGCAACGTCAACGTGAAGAATATCAAAAACATCTTCAGGATGACGCTAGTGAGGAACAATCCCAAACACTTGGAGAACTCTTCGAAGAAAAATTCAAGAACCTGAAAAAATAAGGTGAGGCAAATGATCCCTTCCATTGCAATTGTCGGACGGCCCAATGTTGGTAAAAGTGCACTTTTTAACCGTATCATTGGGGAACGTCTGGCCATCACAGATGAAACACCCGGTCTCACCCGCGACCGTATTTACGGTAAAGCGGAGTGGCTGACCCGCAGTTTTAATGTCATTGATACGGGCGGCATCGATTTTGACGATGCCCCTTTTGTTCATGACATAAAAAGCCAAACTGAAATTGCAATTGATGAAGCGGATGTCATTGTCTTCACAGTCGATATCCATAGCGGCATCACTGAAGAAGACGCCCTTGTCGCCCGCATGCTTTACAAAGCCAAAAAACCAGTGATTGTGGCGGTTAATAAAGTGGATGATGTCATGTTTCATGACCGACTCTATGAGTTTTATGCACTGGGGCTTGGCGATCCCTTGCCCATCAGTGCCGCCCATTCGATTGGGATCGGTGATTTACTCGATAAAGTGGTGGAACATTTACCCAAGGTTATGGACGACCCTTATGATGACCAAACCATCAAACTCTCCCTTATAGGACGTCCCAATGTGGGCAAAAGTTCACTTATGAATACACTGCTTGGTGAAGAACGTGTGATTGTCAGTGAGATTGAAGGGACCACACGCGATGCGATTGACTCCATGTTCACAAAAGATGATCAGGATTATGTTGTCATTGATACGGCTGGTCTGCGTAAACGCGGTAAAGTTTACGAAGCCGCAGAAAAATACAGTGTGCTTCGTGCCATGCGTGCGATTGAACGAAGCGATATTGCCCTGATTTTGCTTGACGCCAAGGAAGGCATCATTGAACAGGATAAAAAGATCGCTGGTTATGCTCATGAAGCAGGCAAAGCCTGCATCCTCGTTGTCAATAAATGGGATTTGGTTGAAAAAGACAACCGCACCATGAATAAATGGGAAATGCAAGTGCGTCAGCACTTTCAGTTTTTAAGCCACGCACCAATCATTTTTCTCTCAGCAATGACCAAAGCGCGTGTGCATACCCTTTTCCCTGTCATTGAACGTGTGTATCAAAACTACGACCGACGCATCAAAACCAGTGTGCTCAACGATGTGCTCAACGATGCATTTTACAATTCACCGCCCAAAAGCCATAACGGTGGCATCATCAAAGTGTATTACGCCACACAGGTCAGTACACGCCCACCGAGCTTTGTACTGTTTGTGAACAACACCGAATGGATGCATTTTTCATACGAACGCTATTTAAAGAACAAGATTCGCGAAGCCTTTGATTTTGAAGGCGCACCGATCAACATTATTTTAAGAAAGCGTGATTGATATGAATATTAGTATCATTGGGGCAGGCTCATGGGGTCTGGCGCTTGCGCGCGTCCTTGATGACAATGGCCATAATGTGCTTGCCTATCACCACAGTGAATCAGTCGCTAAGCGCATCAATGAAACCCACCATGCGGACAACCTGGAATCACCCATTCCCCCGAGCATTGAAGCCACCGCTGATTTAAAACGTAGTGTCCATCATTCAAGGGTAATGCTTTTTGCGGTTCCAACCAAGGTATTAAGAGACGCGATTAAAAGCACCGTTCCCTACCTCAACAATAAAAAAACATTTATCAATGCGGCTAAAGGGATTGAACCCAAGACCTTTAAGCGCATTAGTGAAATATTTGAAGAAATGATTCCTCCCGAGTATTTTGATGCCTTTGTCACCTTGAGTGGCCCGAGCCACGCTGAAGAGGTTATCAAACAACAAACGACTGCTATTACAGCCGCAAGCGTTAACTTTCCAGCAGCGGTTAAAGTCCAGAAACTTTTTCACAATTCACACTATTTTCGCGTGTATTCAAGCAATGACGTTAAAGGTGTTGAACTGGGCGGATCGCTTAAGAATATTTTTGCACTTGCAAGTGGAATTATCCGTGGCCTTGGCATGGGTGATAACGCCTTAGCAGCGTTCATGACACGCTCAATGGTGGAAATGGAAAAAATTTATGACCACCTGGGCGCAGATAC
>PUMO01000014.1 GCA_003551405.1 Mollicutes bacterium
ATTTCCCCTTAAAGAAATTATTTCATCAAAGTGTTCACGTCCTCGATAAGGACAGTGTACGATTGCTTACCAACTATTCCAAACTCGCAAGCCAGGGCGCACAACTTCACGGCGCACTTTCCATTGCGGACAATGACGCTAAGACCGTTACGTTGGAAGACGGTAGTGCAATCACGGTAAGCAGTGGGAACTTTAGAAGTCACCTTGCGGACCTTGAAAATCCTAAAGACCGTGAAACGGTCTTTAAAACAATCTTTTCACACTATGAAAACCATAAATACACCTTTGCCCAAATTTATAACACAGTGCTGAATGCGGATGTGGCAATGATGAAAAGCCGCGGCTACGATTCATCACTTGATGCGTTTTTACACAAAAACGCCATCGACCCGGTGGTTTATCACAACTTGGTGGATGTGGCCAAAGAGAGTACCGATCTTTTAAAACGCTACTACAAACTTCGAAAAGAAACCTTAGGACTGAAGCAACACCATACATATGACCGTTTCATGCCGCTGGCGGAAAGCTCAAGCAAGTTTTCCTACGACGACGCAACATCACTGTTCTTTGATGCCATTGACCATCTCGATGAAGATTTCAAGAATAAAGCATACGATGCGTTAAAAGAAGGCTATGTTGATGTGCATGAAAAAGAAGGCAAACAAACAGGCGCATATTCATCCAGCAGTTTAAACAATCATCCATTCATTCTTTTAAATTATGATGAAACACTTGGAGATGTCTTTACGGTTGCGCATGAGGCCGGACACTCCATGCACTCACTGTTCTCAATGGAACACCAGCCTGAAGCCACTCAGAACTATACCATCTTTGTTGCTGAGATTGCTTCTACTTTTAACGAGCATTTATTGCTTGATCACTTCATTGAAAACAAACAAAGCGACAAAGCGGATAAAATTCAAATTCTTCAGCAATCCATCGATGACATTGCCGCAACTTTCTACCGTCAAACACTGTTTGCGGCTTATGAACTAAAAGCGCACGAACTCGCAGAAGCTGGACATCCAATTACTCATGAGACGCTTAGTGGTATCATGCGCGAACTGTATTTGGAATTTTATGATATCGATATCGCTGAAGAACCTGGTAAAGAATACGTATGGGCCTATATCCCCCATATGTTTTTCGCCCCATTCTATGTTTATCAATACGCCACCAGCTTTGCAGCGTCCTTAAAACTTTATGACCTTGTCAAAGAAGAACCAAAAAATATTGAAAAACATATGCAATTGCTCAAAAGCGGTGGCGATGATTTCCCAATGAACCAAGTCAAACGCGCAGGCCTTGATCTCACCGACAAAGATGTCTTTAGAAGTGTGACCAAACGTTTGGAAACACTCCTTGATGAACTAGAGCTTGCACTTAAGGAATGAATGCATTACACTATACATAACACGTCGAAAAGGACGCCTTGAACACATAAAGCGAGTTTAGGACGGTGCAAGCTAAACAAAAGTTCACGGGCTGGACCTTGGAGTGGTGCTAATCCCACCCGTTACTCGCGTTAAGAGCTTAAAGCGCCGGAAAGTTCCGGAACTAAGGTGGCACCGCGATCATTCGCCCTTAACGTTTGTTAAGGGCGTTTTTTAAAGGAGGCTTTACAATGAAACACATCGTATCGGGCATTCAACCCACAGGAAGCATCAACATTGGTACCTATTTAGGCAGTATCCAAAATTTTGTCAAACTGCAAGACGCCTATCCAGATCACCATTTTTTAATATTTATCGCCGATTTACATGCCATCACTGTCTCACAAAAACCTGAAGAATTAAGAAAGACCATCAAGGAACTAGCTGCCATTTACATTGCATGCGGGCTTGACCCTAATCGCGTGAGTCTGTTCATCCAATCAGAAGTCCCAGCGCATGCGCAGATGAATTATTTACTTCAAACCCATACTTATATGGGCGAACTTGAACGTATGACCCAGTTCAAAGAAAAAGCACGCAAACAAGAACAAGGCGTCTCCAGTGCGCTTTTCACCTATCCTTCCCTCATGGCCGCAGACATTTTACTTTATGATGCAGAGTATGTCCCTGTTGGTGATGACCAGCGCCAACATCTCGAACTGACCCGCGATATCGCCGCGCGCATCAACAATCGTTTCGGTGAATTCTTCACTGTCCCAAAACCTTTAATTCCTAAAGTTGGCGCACGGATTATGTCGTTGACGGACCCAAACGTTAAAATGAGCAAATCCGACCCTAACATTAAAAGCCGCATCCATCTGCTTGATGATGATGCACTCATTAAAAAACGTATCCGCAGTGCTGTGACCGATAGTGAGGCCTCCATTTATTATGACAAAGACAATAAACCGGGCCTCGCGAATTTACTTCATATTTATTCAGCATTCAGTGGAAAAAGCATAGAATCCATTGAAAAAGACTACGAAAACGCACAGTCCTATCAAACCTTCAAAGAAGACCTCGGTGAACTCATTGTTCATAAACTGGCACCAATCAAAGCACGTTATAAGGAACTGATCAATTCAAAAGAGCTCAATCAAATCCTTGATGAAGGCAGGGCGTACGCTTCCAAACACGCCACAAAAAAGACACTCAAGTTACAGCGCAAACTGGGACTTGGGCGCGCCAGACGATAAAAAATCTGCCAATTTTGGCAGATTTTAATTCATATTCATTTCTTTAATATGCTGTTGGATGGCTTCCATGGCATCCACTTCATCGTCACCTTCAATGATAACTTCGATCAACTCACCGCGGGTGACGCCCAAAGACAATACGCCCATGATGCTCTTCATGTCGGCTTCTTTGCCGTCATAGCGTAAAGTAATTGAAGACTTGAATTGATTGGCTTTGCTAACAAGTGTGGTTGCCGGGCGTGCGTGCAATCCTTGCTCATTTGCAATCACAAATTCTTTTCTCATGAAGATCCGCTCCCTTCATCCCTTGTGAGGGCATCGACTATTGCTTCATTGTCTCTTTCATAATAAAACTTGATCTTTTTTCCTACCACATTGATGCCGATGGCACCGGTAGCCTTAATTGCGGTTAAATCCACATCTCTGGGATTTTTTACACTCACAACAATTTTGCTGCGCTGAAAATATACGGACTCAATGTTGTCATGACCAATGGCGTTTTTTAAAGCACTGATGTCTATACGGCTTTTGGCACGACGTTTACTGTGGATCATCACACCAATGGCCGAACCAATCACCGCAACGCCGCCCATAATCAATATTAGTATCATTGCGTCATTCATGCGGTTCACCTCGCTTGATTACGGCATTATTTTACCACAAAACATTTATTTTTAAAACGTTTTAAAGTATAATATGAAAAGATTTGACGAGGAGTGTGAAACATGAAAGTAACCATTGCCCATGACCAAAAAACCTTTTTGGACCACTACATCGTCCGTGGCGAAGTATTCATTGTAGAACAACAGATTGATTGGCGTGAAGAACTCGATGACAAAGATTATCACAGTGATCTGTTCACCTTATATATTGATGAACAACCGGTTGGTGCCGCTAGATTGTTCGAAGACAAAGTAGGACGGGTGGCCGTATTAAAAGCGTACCGACACCGCGGCCTTGGCCGCGTCTTGATGAACCACGTGGAAACCCACGCAAAACAAAAAGGTATTGATACTCTCTATCTAGGCGCACAGACTTATATCGTGCCTTTTTATGAGTCAATTGGATATAAGACTTACGGTGATATTTTCCTTGATGCAGACATTGATCATATCATGATGAAAAAGCAATTAAAGTAAACACTTTGCATATTAACTATTGGTTATGTATAATTAAATTCTAAAGAGGTGACATTATGGACCGAGTAATTGAAGCTGTCATTGAAATCCCCATGGGGACCAAAAACAAATACGAGATTGACAAAGAAAGAAATCGCATCAAATTGGACCGAGTGCTTTATTCGCAAATGACCTATCCTGCCGAATATGGCTACATTGAAAAAACACTTGCTGAGGACAATGACCCATTAGACATCTTGGTGATTGCAAGCACCAAGACCTTCCCAGGATGCATTGTCGATGCACGGGTTATCGGATCGCTTGATATGATTGACAATGACGAAAAAGACCACAAAATCATCGCAGTGATGGACCATGATCCACGCTTTTCGCATGTCCATTCAATCAGTGATATCCAAGACCACATGCTAAGAGAGATCAAACACTTCTTCCGAACTTACAAGGACTTACAAGAAAACAAAAAGGTTGAAGTCTATGATTTTCACGATAAGGCACACGCAGATATGTTGATTGATGATTCAATTGAACGATACCAACAAAAGAAAGGTGAATAAACATGGCATCAAAAGTAAATTTAGTTTTTGACAACCAAATGCACGGCATCAGTACTGGAAGTCATGGCTCCAGTCAAATCGGCCCTACAGAAGGTGCACTTGCACCCTATGAAATGGTGTTGGGCGGTTTGGGCGGCTGCTTGAATTCGACATTCCAGGATGTACTGGACAAGCGCCGTATTAATATCCATGGTGTCAATTACGTCATTGAAGGTGAAAAACGTGATGAAGTCCCCAAATGGTTAAAACGCGTCCATGTTGATGTTAGCGTGAGTGGGGTTGATGAGGATGATAAGAAAAAAGTTGAAAAATCATTTGAAACCGCAACACGTTACTGCAGTGTCTATCAAACACTCTCACACGTTGCAACCATGACATATACCCTTACATTCAAATCAGAAAACGAATAGATGGTCAATGACCATCTTTTTTTATGGAAAAATCAATAAAAAAAGTCCTTCGAAATCGAAGGACATTACTATTTTAAATGGAGCGGGTGATGGGGATCGAACCCACGATTCCACCATGGCAAGGTGGTGTTTTACCACTAAACTACACCCGCAGTTATATGTATGCGGCTAAATTGGAGCGGGTGATGGGAATCGAACCCACACTATCAGCTTGGAAGGCTGAGGTTCTACCGTTAAACTACACCCGCTTCTTTAATTCAGCGTTTTAATAGTAGCATGAAAAGCGCAAAACTGTCAAGCACTCTATGAAAAGAATTTCAATTTTTATTAACACGCTCGATTGCACGTAGTTTGGCGCTTTTTGAGCGCGGGTTTTCTTCGATTTCTCTCTCGCTAGGAACGATAACTTTACGGTGTAAAACATTAAAATCCGGTGTTGTTTGCGGCATGGTCGGCAGTTCTTTAGGGTGGTCCACCGTTGATGCATCCTTAAAGATCTGTTTTACAATTCTATCTTCCAGTGAGTGAAAAGTAATGACGACCAGGCGTCCATTGGGGTTTAAAAGATCGAGCGCATGTTTTAATGTGTTTTTTAACGTTTCAAGTTCATCATTGACTTCAATACGCATTGCTTGGAAAACTTTTTTGGCGGGATGGCCTTTTTTCTTAAGCACTTTTTGTGGTAAGGAGGCTTTAATGATCTGAACGAGTTGTTCTGTTGTTTTTACAGGCGCGTCTTCACGTGCTTTAACGATATTTTTCGCAATTGGTCTAGCAAATGGTTCCTCACCGTAACGTTTGAACACACGCGTCAGTTCATCCATGCTATAGGTATTGATCAGTTCATAGGCACTAAATGCACTGGATACGTCCATTCGCATATCAAGGGGTGCATCGTGACGATATGAGAAGCCGCGCGCGGCTTCATCAAAATGAAATGATGAGACGCCCAAATCAAGCAAGATGCCATCCACACCGTCTACACCAAAAGCATGCAGTTGTGATGACATGTTTTCAAAATTGTCATGGATGATGCTTACCTTATCCAAAAAGGGGCGCAAGCGCTCATATCCGCGTTCAATGGCTGCATGATCGCGGTCAAAAGCATAAAGATGACCCGTGTTAAGTCTTTTGGCAATGGCCTGTGAATGACCACCACCCCCAAGTGTTCCATCCACATAAATCCCACTGGGATGAACTTGTAAATATTCCAGTGCTTTATCAAGCATTACCGGCACATGACCCATTGAGTATACCTCCTATAAACAAAAGAAAAACGCTTGTTTAAAAGCGCTTCTTTTGTGATGCTGCTTATTCGTCAGCATCAACGGATTCATTTGATTGTTTAACAACTTCACGTCCATTGTAATGTCCACATGATTTACAAACACGGTGCGCAAGCTTGGTTTCTCCGCAGTTATCACAGACTACCATACCTGGTACAGCGAGTTTAAAATGGGTGCGACGTTTACGTTTTCTGGCCTTGCCAGTGCGTCTTTTTGGTACTGCCATGGATGACCCTCCTAACTTTTATAATCCTCTAATTTCGCCAATTTGGGATTAACAGACTGTTCTGGTTCTTCCTCTACACTGTCCTCAAAATCATCCATAGCTTCTGCATCAGGATGAATGACACGCATAGGTTTTTCCAAATATATATTAGACCATATTACAGGCAATAAGTCAATACTTAATCCTTCAATTAAGCGAGTTTCTTCGTCTATAAATTCACTGAACGATTCGGTAACTTCAAAATCAAGCGGCAAATCTACAGGTTTTAAAGACCGTGAACACGCAACTTGCAATGTCGCCTTGATTTGCATATCAAAATGAAATATGTCTCCATCATATGTTTCTTCAATGTCAATGTCACCCTTAACATGCGCTTTAGAAACGCTGATCACATCGTCACCTTCGGGGATATATTCAGAGACATCGACAATATCTTCAAAACGCGGGTTCTGCAAAAATTGCTTGCGCAACTGAGCCAATGTCCATTGCATGATTTTCACCTCATTTTAACTGTATGAATTATAATGGATGTTGTCTTTAAAGTCAAACATAAGGTATAATGGATTTTACTACTCATAAAGGGGGAGACAGGCCATGACAATCACCGGTATTGTTGTAGAATATAATCCGTTGCATCTGGGGCACATGCACCATATTGAAAGCGCCAAGCAACAAACAAGTGCGGACTTGTTGATTGCGGTAATGAGCTCAAACGTTGTACAGCGCGGAGAGTTTGCGGTCGCTAACAAATTCATGCGGACCAACTGGGCGTTAAAGGCAGGGATTGACATGGTGGTTGAACTCCCGGGTTTTTTTACGCTGCAAAATGCAAATATATTCGCAAATACTGCGGTACAAATCTTGAATCATTTAGGCGTCACTGATATTGTTTTTGGCAGCGAACATGGTGAAATTACACCGCTTAAAACAAGTGCGGAAATCATGCGAACCAACGCCTATGATGAAAAAATACAACACTACTTGCATCAAGGGTTCTCCTATCCCTCCAGTGCTGATCAGGCCTTAAATGATATGACAGGCAACACCATTCACAAAAACCCCAATGACATTTTGGGCATTCAGTATATCAATGCCGTGTATGATATCAATGCTTCAATTGAGCTACACGCCATTAAACGCATCCAGAGTGAATACTACAGTGCCTTTGATGACAATAAAACCATCCAAAGCGCTACGGCTTTACGAAACCGGTTGTTCCGCCAAAAAAGCATTGAAGGATTTGTGCCCGCCTTTGTCCTTGATTCGGAATTCACCCCGTTAAATACAGCGGATGCATTTCCGTTCATCCAATATCGACTTTTAACCCATAACAGTGATACCTTGAGACGCGTCTTTTCTTTTGACGAAGGACTTGAGGGTTTATTTTTAAAACACAGAGACAAACACTCCCTCAATGAACTGATTGACGCGCTTTCCACCAGACGTTACACCCACGCCAAACTTAAGCGCAGCCTGATGCACATGCTCATCAATACCCAAAAGACTTCCATTCAGGATTTTAACGTCCCTTATGTGCGCGTGCTTGGTATGAACGCCCGCGCTCAGGACCATCTGAATACAATCAAAAAAACCATACCCATTCCCCTGATTACTAAACTTAAACGCGAACGCGATCCATTGCTCGACATTGAGCTCACGATTACAAGACTGCGTGACTTTTTAAGTGGTGAAAACACACTCAAAAAAGAATTTGAACCAGTCACAATTTTATAGGCTGTTTCCATTGCCTAAACCACGGATTTAACCTATAATACAAACCGGGTGATAAATAATGAGTCAAAATGAAAAAGATACCATCAAACAAGCCCTCGGAGAAATAATTGACCCTTCGAGTGACCAAGCGCTTAAAGACAAAGACTCTGTGCGCCATGTGGGCATAGAATCCGCAGAGGACGGCGCCAAGCGCGTTAACCTTGTGATCGGCCTTGACAGTGATGACGACAAAACCAAACAAAAAATGCAGCGCGCCATCGCTAAAGTTATTAAGCTCGATTTAAAATACCAGGGCCTGAAAATAGAATTCGAACTCAACAAGAAAAAAGACAGTATTCTTGATGACACCAAACAAGTTCGCTATATCGGTGTGGCGTCTGGTAAGGGGGGCGTCGGTAAGTCAACCGTAGCCGCAAACGTCGCCATTGCCCTTAAGCGCCTGGGCAAAAAAGTTGGGATTATCGATGCGGACATTTATGGTTCTTCCATCCCTACGATTATGGGCATGGAGGTCACAGCGCCCAGAGGCGACGAAAACGAAAACATTATTCCTTTTGAAGCCCACGGCATTCAACTGATCAGTACAGAATTTTTTATCAAGAAAGACCAACCCATCATGTGGCGCGGCCCAATGCTTGGTAAAATGCTCAACCATTTCTTTTATGATGTGAAATGGAACGATGACATTGAATATGTCATTGTTGACTTGCCACCGGGAACAGGCGATGTTGCCATGGACATTCAAAAACTCATCCCCGAGAGTCAGATGTTGATAGTGACAACGCCGCATCCAAGTGCCTCACATGTTGCTGTGAAAGCCGGTTTTGCGGCCAAGCAGCTCAATCACAGCTTGCTTGGCGTCGTTGAAAACATGAGTTATTACAATCATGCTGGAGAAACCTTGAAGATCTTCGGTGAAGACGGCGGAAAACAGGTCGCTGAAAAACTCGAAACCGACGTTATCCAACAAATTCCCATCGGTCAACCCAAAAGTGGGCACCATTCCCTTTTTGAAATGGATGAGGAAAACGGTGTCATTTATTTGGGGCTAGCCAACAAGCTTCTCAAGGAAATCCATAACCAATAAAATTTTCCCTGTCATTTGACAGGGATTTGTTATTTTAAGCGCTATATCATGCTATAATATTTAAAAAGAGGGGGTGCGGATGAAATGGCAACACCATCATTAGACAATAAACGCGATACAATCAAACATGAGATTTTAAATCAACATAACCGCACCAACGACACTTTATATAAACAGAACCTTTCATTTGCCCTCCGCTATATCATAGAAGGCATCAAGAACAACAGTGACACCATGATTATTGAATATTTTCGCTGGATGCTCGATAACATGCGCCACAGAGGCTATGACATTGAAATCATCAAACAAATGTTTGAAAGCTTACAGACCCGTTTTAAAGCATATTTCGGCAAAACATTGCTTGAGAAGATCTCTTTTGAAACCATCACGCAAACCCTTTCTTTGTCCGATATGAAAAATGATGATGATGCGCATCCTCACAAACCCTATTTGCGTGCTCTTTTAGACAAAAACAAACATCAAGCCCACGACATTGTGCACCAATATTTTAACGACGGGATGCCAATTGATGAAATCTATACAACCATTATTCAGCCTGCTTTATATGACATTGGTCATTTATGGCAAACCGGTGAAATAAACGTTGCCGATGAACATTTGGCAACCGTGATTTCCCAGTATGTCTTAACGACTTTGTATCCCTTCATTTTTGCGACTGAGAATCATCAATATAAGGCAGTAGGCACTTCAATCGGGAATGAGCGACATGAAATCGGGATCCGAATGATTATGGACATGTTTGAATATTATGGCTGGAACACACAATACCTCGGCGCAAACACCCCTAAAAACAGTTTTATTAAATTCATTAAGGATTACCAACCTGATTTGGTCGCTTTATCATTAACGCTATCGATTCATTTTTCAGACCTTAAAGATACTATACAACAAATTAAAGCGGACCCTTCACTTAATCATGTTAAAGTCATCATTGGTGGCCAACCCTTTAAACATAACAAAAAATTAATCGAACAAAGTGGAGCTGATGCCTACGCCAAGGACATTAAAGAAGCATTGAAAGTAGGTGAGCAACTTGTCAAAAAATAACGGTGCACTACTTCTGATTATGGACAAGGAAGCCATGATTCACTCCGTTCGCTATAATGGCTTTACATCCCTTTCCATTGATGAAAACAAACACTTCCCCGCCTATTTGACTAAACAAAGCATAGGCGAGTTCATGGACCATTTCCAACACGCTATAGAGTATGATTACAGTGTGCAGGCAAGTGTTGAATTCAAAAGCACGCCGCCACTGACTGTGCAAATGAGTCTGCTGCGTTTTGAAAATCAGTTTATCGCGATATTCACGCATCATGACTCTTCAAGTTCACACATTCTAAGCGAACTCATCGATATCAACAATGCCCAAACCAATCTCATCAGAAAAGTCCATGCCACAGCTTCACAAGAGGACATACCGCTTGATGAAGTCTATATGACGGAACTTACAAACCTGAACAGTGACCTTGTCAATGCCCAAAGAAAG
>PUMO01000210.1 GCA_003551405.1 Mollicutes bacterium
AAAATGATTCACCTAGGCAAAGACACCACCAGTTCGATTGTGTCTAAATCCATGTCCAACAAAGGCGGAAAAGTCAACTACCGCGGCATTATTCATCATGATAAAAACGCACGCGGCGCCAAAAGCAACGTCGAGTGCGATACGATCATTTTAGATGACGCCTCCTACAGTGACACGATGCCTTATAATATTGTTAAGAATAACCTTGCGACCGTTCAACACGAAGCAAGTGTTTCCAAAGTCAGTGAAGAGCAACTCTTTTATCTCATGAGCCGAGGGCTCACCGAAGAAGAGGCAACGGAAATGATCATTATGGGATTCATTGAGCCATTTGCCAAAGAACTCCCAATGGAGTATGCCGTTGAACTCAATCAACTGATTAAGCTTGAAATGGAAGGGTCCATCGGATGATGGTCCCTTTTCCTTTCCACAGGCTTGAAAAACACGCCATATGCGATATAATAAACTGATGCGTTTTTATACGTTAAGATTTTTCTATAAAGGAGTAATAACACATGCAAAAAAGTATTGATACCATTCGTTTCTTGGGTGTTGACATGGTCAACAAAGCAAAGAGTGGTCACCCTGGCATTGTATTGGGCGCCGCACCACTGATGTATCAGCTTTATACCAAGCATATGAAACATAATCCGAGCGATCCTGATTGGTTTGACCGCGACCGCTTTGTCCTCTCAGCCGCTCATGGTTCCGCGCTGCTTTATGCGACGCTGCATTTAAGTGGTTACGCGGTAAGCATGGATGACCTTAAAGATTTCCGTCAAGTGGATTCCATCACACCGGGCCATCCTGAATACGGAGACACCCCCGGCGTTGAAGCTACGACGGGTCCACTCGGTCAGGGCATTTCCATGGCGACCGGTATGGCACTTTCTGAAGCGTTCCTTCGCGGACGTTACAACAAGAAAAATTTCAATGTGGTGGATCACTACACCTATACACTTGTAGGAGACGGTGATCTGCAAGAAGGCGTTGCAATGGAAAGTATGTCACTGGCAGGCCATATGGGGCTTAACCGTTTAATTGTTATTTTTGATTCCAACGATGTTCAACTTGACGGGCCGACTGAAGAAAGTGTATCCGATGATTATAAACAAAAAGTTGAAGCCATGAACTGGGATTATCAGTATATTGGTGATGCGAACGATCTTGATGCGTTTGACGCGGCCATTGAAAAGGCAAAAGCGTCTGAACGCCCCAGCTTCATCGAAGTCAAGAGTGTCATTGGTTATGGTGCGAGTGTGGCTGGAACGTCCAAGGCACATGGTGCACCGATTGGTGATGAAGAGGCTGAAAAGATGCGTAGCGACTTTAATTATCCGTATAAACCGTTTGAAATTCCCCGTGATGTCTATGAAGATTTCAGTGCAAAAATTGAAGCCAACGGCCCGCGCCAACAAGTTGAATGGCAAGAAGTCATGGAAGAATACGGTGAGATTCATCCAAAAGATTTCAATGCGCTTGAAAATATTATTCATCACAGTGTCGATGTTGATTTCAAAAAAGTCTTACCAGACGTCAAAATCGGTAGTGTTGATGCGACCCGCGCATCACTTGGGAAAGCACTGGATGCATTAAGTGAAGCCATTCCCCAGCTCATTGGTGGATCGGCTGACCTTAGCGGTTCAACCAAAGTGAAAGGCCTTGATGGCAACTTTGCGGGCACAACCCCGACTGGACGCAACATCAATTTCGGGGTCCGTGAACACGCCATGGCAGCCATCACGAACGGCATGACCCTGCACAACCTTAAGGCGTTTGCGGGTGGTTTCTTCATATTTTCTGATTACATGAAACCGGCCATTCGTCTTTCGGCACTTATGCATATTCCTTCGATTTTCCTTTTTACGCACGATAGTGTGGCAGTCGGTGAAGATGGGCCCACCCATGAGCCGGTTGAACAGTTGAGTGTGTTCCGTGCCACCCCCCACATCAACACGATTCGCCCCGCAACAGCCATCGAAGTCAATCATGCGCTGCGATATGCGCTTGAAAGCAAGGAGACACCAACAGCGATTGTGGCGACCCGCCAAAAGGTTGAAACCACCCATGACGTCAGCTATGAAGCCTTCAAGCAAGGCGCATATGCTGTCAATGATGTGAAGAATCCTGATGGCGTGCTCATTGCGACGGGTAGCGAAGTGAATCTGGCCAGCGAAGCGGCGGCGCTCTTAAAAGAAGAAGACATTCATGTTCGCGTTGTCTCTATGCCAAGCATGGAACTGTTCGAAGCACAAAGTGACAAAACAAAAGAAAAGCTTATTCCTTCAAACGTGAAACGTCTTGCCATTGAAATGGGCAGTCCACAAATGTGGTATCGCTACGCCGATGACGTTTTAGGATTGAGTCGTTTTGGTAAAAGCGGCAAAGGCGACGAAGTGGTTGCCAGCCTTGGATTTACCAAAGAGAATGTTGTTAAGCGTTTCAAAGCGTTATAACCTCAAAACGTCCGCCATTGCGGGCGTTTTTTTATATGTTATGCTGCGCTTTCATGTATTTATGAAAATAAGATGGTAGGCTTAATTTATATAGTAGGGGGAAAAGACTATGAGGCCGTTTAAAAGACACTCGCTTTTTGATATATCGATAGTCGCCGTGGTCAAAGTTGTTTTAATGGTGCAAATGACGTCATTTTACAATGTCGATATTTTATATGCGCAAGATGAAACAATAAGTCAGTATTTGTTTTTGCTTGCGGCCGGTCTCATATTGGTTTTTACAATCCTTTTCTTATATGTTATTCCCTCTTTAGTGGTTCTTGAGACCATTGACCTTTTTATTTATTTGTTGCTTGATAAAAAATATCCATCCAATTTTTTTAAAACCCATCCTTTAGTGAAAAGAATTGTTGTTCGAAAACTTCATATTTTACATCAAGTGTTTCGCTGTTGATGCATGTATTGTTTTAAAGTTTCACTTTTAAACACATTTAAAACAATATATGAAGGAGAAATCATGAAAAAAACTACACTAATCTATTTAGTGATTTTATCCATACTTTTAATTGGTGCTATTTATTTCTTGCCCAGGTATTACCAAGCCTCATTTGTATTGCGTCATACGCTCATCTTTATTTTCTTTGCAAGTATCATTGTATTTATAATCAAAGCGATTTATGCCAAGTTAACCATCCGGTATTCACACATATTAAAAGGACAACGATTAACGGTCTTTACATTGTTCACTTTATTTACCATTACAGGACTTTTACTCATAACCGCGTTTATGCAAAATGAATATATTGAACGTTTTGAAACCTCTGGTGCCCTTCATCGCTGCTATTATTTCGATGATCATGGCAATTATCTTCATGGATCAACGCTGTCTTATGAATGTCCAACCCTCGAGGTGCTTAAACATACAGATGAACGGCTTACATTACGTACAATGTATACGTTTGAACAAGCGCGTGAATACCCTGAAAAAGCGTCACAGTTTCCTATTGTTAAAGAAGGGTATATTTTAGTCGATATTGACGTTACATATGATGACGACGGAAGAATTACACGATATGTCAATGAAACGTCACGACAATATACACGCGATCATTACGCTGGTCACCAAGCAGACCCCAGCCAGGAACAGTACTATAGAAGTGTATATTTGGAAATCGAAAATGACTATCGTGAAAATTCGGTTGTTCAGAAAAAAATTGGCGATTATGTCAGAAAAAATGATCATGCGTATGAAAGCCTTGAGGTCATTGATCATTATGCATTCTCACTGGAGGAACCGGTGCTTGATGAAACAATGATATTACAAATGGACCCTGTTAATGATTCATTACAACATTTTGAGATCATGCATGTAGAAAACAAGGATGAAATGCTTTATGAAGGGGTTGTTTCAAAACGCGACGAGTATAAACAACTTTTATTATCGCAAAATCCCGATCATTTAAATGTTGATCCGCCAATTTTCCAGCATCAATTTAACGTTTATGATGAAACCATCATCCATGAATACAACCGGCGTGGAGAAATTACTGAAATAGAGTACCAGCAATTTAGAGATTCTGTAGGTCTGATCCATTTTCAAGACAATGAAGTGATTAGGGAAAACACAGTGTATGACAGAAAAGATTTTTCAATGAGTGAAGGCGATTTTGGGACATATCGCATCAATGACACTGCGTTTGGTTCTCAAATCAAAACCTATTACCGTGAAGACCCTCTCAGGGATGAAGAAGTTACCCAGGAATTTAATAATCCTGATATGCAACACTTTGATATCAATCCAATCAAACTTGTTTATTCAAGAAACCCTTGGTTGGCGCTTAACCCCATGTTAGAATTTGCGCTCGAACACCTTGAATCCAATCATCCATAATATTCAATCAAAGAAAAACTACACCTTAAACCGCGAAATGATCACGTCATTTCATAGGGTGTAGTTTTTTTGAACTGTATTCAACAAATTCGCATTGCCAAACATTACTATGCGTGTTAGAATAGTTGTTACTTGGAACATCAAACTAAATAAGAAAGTTGTGTGACGCAATGAATCATTCACTAACCATCGGTGATATTACCGTTAAATATCCTATCATTCAAGGTGGCATGGGTGTTGGCATTTCCAAGGCCGGCCTCGCAAGTGCTACTGCCAATAATGGCGGCATTGGTGTCATCTCGGCGGCAGGTCTTGGCATGTTTGATCAGGCAAGCGATCCATATAAGGCCATGGCCAGTGCATTGAAAAAAGAAATCAATAAAGCACGCACACTAACAAATGGCGTCATAGGTGTCAATATTATGACGGCCATGCAAAATTTTTCTTCCATGGTAAAAACCGCGTTTGATGCGAATATAGACATGCTGTTTGTCGGCTCTGGTCTTCCGCTTGACTTGCCCGCCCACCAACCCGTAAACAATAAAACCAAACTCATCCCGATTGTTTCATCGTTTAGAGCCGCAAAACTCATCGTAAAAAAATGGTGGTCGCGCTATAAAAAAGCACCGGATGCATTGGTGCTTGAAGGACCGAAGGCCGGCGGACATCTTGGGTTTAAACATGAAGAAATCGATCACCCGGATTATCAGCTGGAACCTTTACTCAAAACAATGGTGAATAACATTGGAAGTTTGGAAACATTTGTGGGCAAACCCATTCCGATCATTGCGGCCGGCGGCATTTATACAGGGCAGGATGTGCGCCGCATGTTAGCCCTTGGTGCGAGCGGTGTACAAATGGGAAGTCGATTTGTGACCACCGATGAATGTGACGCGTCGGAAACATTTAAACGTGCGTATATCGATAGTGTCCCTGAAGATATCGGGATTATTGAAAGTCCGGTTGGTTTACCGGGACGCGCCATCATCAACCCATTTTTAAAACAGGTTGCCATGGGGGAAAAACACCCGGTGCATTGCCCGTTTGATTGTATCCATACGTGTGAAAAAGAAAACGCTCCTTATTGTATTTCCCTGGCACTTGAAAATGCCCGCAAAGGTCGACTCAAAAACGGGTTTGCATTTGCGGGAACCAACGCCCACCGTGCCAGTGAGATTATTAGTGTTAAAGCACTTTTTGAATCGCTCAAACGTGAATGGCATGATGTGAAAAACGAAATCGTTTAAAGCCACGCGCTTTTTCTCAAGAGAAAAATAACCATGACCACGCCGCCCTGTGATAGGGTAAAATCAGGAGGCGGTTTCATATGATCGACTTTATCAAACCTTGCAGTGAAGGGATTATGGTGTCTGGCCAACAAAAAAGCAAGACCGTATGCACAAGTGTCAATCACTACCTTTCACACATGCTTGCGCCACAGCTCACCACGCTCAGTGGCCGCAAGGATGCGGTAAAAAAGCAGCTCAACCGTAAACGGAATGTGCCGGTATTAATTAACGCAAGCCATTGTTTTTATGATACCCATCATGCGCGCGATATCAATCGCGCGCTCATTAATGTGCACGCTGTAGAAACAATGCGGGCATGCTCAAAAACGCAAACGATCATTGTCTTCATCAGTGGGGATTCGCTTAGGGTGAACCGGTCGCTTTCCACACTGAAAAACCGACACAAACAAGTGAAAAACCATTTAAAAACCTTGGAGACAACGCAAATTGAAAGCGTTTTAATATAAAGAAAGCGTTTTTCACTGCGGACTTTCATGGCATTCACGGTGGTTTTTTAGTATAATGATTGTGGATTTAAGATAGCCATATTTCTTAAAAAAAGGAGAATGTACTCATGGCAAAGAAAACCATTCAAGACTTGGATGTGACAGGCAAGACGGTATTGGTACGTGTTGATTATAATGTACCAATTCAAGATGGTGTCATTACCGATGACAACCGTATTCGCCAATCACTTTCAACGATTGAAGCATTGATCGAAAAACGCGGAAAGGTGGTCCTTTTCAGCCATCTGGGGCGTGTGAAGGAAGAAGCGGACAAAGAAGGGAAATCTTTAAAACCGGTTGCCCAAAAACTGAGTGAACACTTGAACCGTCCGGTCAAGTTTGTTCCCTATACACGCGGGCAGGAGCTTGAAACTGCCATCACCAGCATGCAAGTGGGTGATGTCTTAATGGTGGAAAACACACGTTTTGAAGATATCGACGGTAAAAAAGAAAGTAAGAACGATCCTGAACTCGGGAAATATTGGGCATCCCTAGGCGATGTATTTGTGAATGACGCCTTTGGAACCGCACACCGTGCGCATGCAAGCAACGTTGGCATTGCTTCTAACGTTGATGATGTTGCGGCCGGTATGTTGCTTGAAAAAGAAATTACGTTCATCGGTGGTGCCATTGAAAATCCAGAGCGCCCATTTGTGGCCATTTTAGGTGGCGCGAAAGTCTCCGATAAAATTGGTGTCATCGAAAATCTTCTGGATAAATCAGACAAACTCTTAATTGGTGGGGGCATGAGCTATACGTTCATGAAAGCCCAGGGCTATGAGATTGGAAGCAGCCTGGTAGAAGAAGACAAAATCCCACTCGCAAAAGAATTGCTTGAAAAAGCTGGTGACAAACTCGTGTTACCAAGTGATTTCAAAGTGACCAAAGAATTTTCAAACGACGCAGAAATCCGTGTCGCACAGCGCGATGACTTCAAGGCCGATGAAATGGGTCTGGATATTGGACACGAAACCTTGTCCCATTATCAAAGCATTCTTGAAGACGCAAAGACAGTTGTATGGAATGGTCCGGTGGGTGTGTTTGAATTTTCCAATTTTGCCCACGGCACCATCGGCATTCTAAAAAGCCTTGCGGCACTTGAAAACACCACGACCATTTTAGGTGGTGGCGACTCCGCAGCGGCCGCAATTAGTCTTGGTTATGAAGATGCATTCAGTCATATCTCTACAGGCGGCGGCGCAAGCTTAGAATATTTAGAAGGCAAAACACTCCCAGGCATTAAAGCCTTAGGGGAGAAGTGAGTGATACAATGAAGAAAGAACTTTCGATTGAAAGTACCCAAGGACTGCATGCGCAGCTTGCGGCGAAACTCGTTGATGTAACCACGCAGTTTCATAGCGACATTCGCCTTGAATATGCTGATCAGACGGTCGACGCAAAAAGTGTGCTTGGTCTTATGAGCCTTGCGGTGCCTGCAGGTGAAAACATTACTGTGGTTGCTGAAGGCAAGGATGCTGAAGCCGTGATTCAAGAAATCGAAAAACTATTAGATGAATAAGGGGAAAAATATCATGCGTAAACCAATGATCGCAGGAAACTGGAAGATGCACAAGACCCGCGATGAAGCGCTTCAATTCATTTACAATGTCAATGTTGAAGTCCCAAACAAGGAATATGTCGACACCGTCATTGCCGCACAATCACCGGTGCTCCGCGACCTTGTCAAACGTCAGGGTGAGCATTTGCGCATTGCTGCGCAAAACATGCATGAAGAAACAGAAGGTGCCTTCACTGGTGAAGTCTCCGCTGCACTCCTAGAAAATATAGGTGTGGATTATGCGGTGATTGGACACAGTGAGCGCCGTGCATACTATAATGAAACCGATGAATCGGTCAACAAAAAGGTCCATCAAGCATTCCGCTATGCCATCACACCCATTATGTGTGTTGGGGAGTCCTTGGAAATTCGTGAGAACAATGCAACCGATGACCATGTCAAAAAACAAATTGAACTTGGCATGAAAGGATTAAAAGCAGAACAAGCCGAAAATCTTGTCATTGCGTATGAACCCATCTGGGCGATTGGCACAGGCAAAACCGCCACGCCAGAACAAGCCAACGAAACCATTGCGACAATCCGCAAGGTGATCAGTGAACTATATGAGCCCGCTGTAGCGGATAAGGTCCGTATTCTTTATGGTGGGTCGGTCAAGCCGGCCAACATCGATGAATTGCTTGCAAAGAGTGATATTGACGGCGCCTTAATTGGTGGTGCGTCATTGAACGCAAAAGATTATCTCACCATGGTGAATGCTGCAGTCAAATCATAATTTCAATCAAAAACGCGCACGAAAATTCGTGCGCGTTTTATTATTCTAATAGAGTTTGCTTGACCCAGTTTTCAGGTAGGCCGAAAACGGGCGCGAGCATGGCACCAATGATGCCGCCACGATCACTTAAATTACCCCCTATTAGCATGTTGTTTTTGATGGCCGTTTCAAAGCTGCTTGCGTGATAGGCAATATGAAACGCGACTGGCATGGCCTTATGTACGGAACAGGCCACAAGATCATATTTTTGAACGAACGCATCGGTATCATCCATGGTAATCGCATCTTCAAATATGGGACGTTCCTTATCAGGGCTTGATTGAATGGCTGTCTTAATGGCTGATTGTAAAGACTGTGTCTTTAACGCTTCAAAATACTTTTCAAGCATTTCATAAAAGGCCAGGTAATCTTTATTGTGGGTGAAAAGCTGTGCAAGGTCCCATGCTTTATTTAATGGTAAATCCAGTGCGTGGCATACCAAATAAGGCACCATCCCAATTAAATGATCATCATTGCGTTTAAGTGGTGGCATCCCCAGTTTGAAGCGTTCGCTGATCATGGACGCAATCATTTTGTTGGCGTAACTCTCAACATAGCCTTGATACACACCACCCGGCTGCATGGTATCAAATATTAACGTTTTATAGTCTTGTCTAGAAAAATCAGGGGTATGCTTTAGCTTTTCATATAACCATTTCATGACATGCCCTTGCATCGTAACTGTGCCAACAGGCAAGTCAGGGTACCCAAAGTACGCTTCCTTAGCAGTAGTGTAATGATGCCGTTGTTGTGGCCTGAAAATGAGGGGCTGATGTTTCGCAACTGCTTTAATATACGCAGAATCATAAATCCAGTGAAAACCGAGTCCGGCGGCGTTCGCTGTTAGTGCGCCTTGAATGATTGGATGCATAGTGATTCACCTCTTACAATAATTATATCATTGCTTAAGCGGTGCGTGTGCAACACTGCTTTACAAGTGGTTCTTTGACAAACAGTCATAAAAAAAGCCCTCAGATTGAGGGCTTTGAAGATTATCTGTTGTAGTATTCAACGATAAGGTTTTCTTTGATGTCGCTAAGAATTTCACTGCGTTCAGGAACGCGTGTGTAAGTGAATGCTTTTTCTTCATCGTTGAAATCGATGAAACCAAGGCGTTCGTTTACGTTGTCAAGATTTTCATCAATGACGGAAAGTTTTTGTGAACGCTCTCTTAAGGTCACTTTGCTTCCAACTTTTACACGGTAGGAAGGAATGTCCACTTTTTTGCCATCTACGAGGAAATGTGCGTGGTTTACAAGCTGACGCGCCTGACGGCGTGTTTTTGCAAAGCCTGCGCGATAAACCAAGTTATCCAGACGGCTTTCAAGAAGTACGAGGAAGTTTTCACCATGACGTCCAGCCATTTTATTGGCTTCATTGAACGTTTTTTTGAATTGGCGTTCAGTGACACCATAAGTGAAACGGACCTTTTGTTTTTCCTGAAGTTGTGTGGCATACTCAGAAAGCTTGGCGCGACGCTGTCCGTGTTGACCAGGTGCGTAAGGGCGCTTGCCGAGTTCCTTACCGGTTTCGAGTGTCGAATATTTCAA